>RDSB01000018.1 GCA_004923195.1 Marinifilum sp. JC120
ATGGCCGCGCAATGGGAATGATCCGTAATGGTCAGGTATTCCTCTTTGCAACCGATCAGTTAGGGAGTGTTTTTACTGTTGCCGATCCATCAGGAAATAGCGTACAGGAAGTCCTATATGATTCTTTCGGCAGAAGGATACAGAACAGCAATCCCGAACATGATCCGCTGCTCGGTTTCTGTGGTGGTCTTTATGACTCCGATACCGGGCTGATCCATTTCGGCTACCGCGAGTATGATCCTGTCATCGGCAGGTTCATTTCTCCTGACCCGATGGGGTATGATGGCGGGGATGTTGATGTGTATGGTTATTGTCTGGATGATCCGATTAACTTTGTGGATAGGAATGGATTATTCAGTAATGGCCTATGCGGAGCATTCGGTTCAGGGAAGACCAACACAAGAGCCCATTCTTCTCTTGGAGCTAATAGGAACACATCCAAAAACACCAACCATAATTCATCAAAAAAAGGTTCAAGCCATTCATACGGACGCAATGGCACCATTGGTGCTTTTGGATCAGGTAATATCCATGGGAGAGCTCATTCTACTCTCGGGTTTAACGGGAACAGAACCATTGGTAAGAACACTGACCAAAACAATAATTCTTCAGCCAAATCAAGTGTACAACAAGCCCGAGAAATGGAAAAAAGGGCTGCGGTAATAGCCCAAAAGGAGTTTCAAGCTGAAAAGGCAAAATTAGCTGAAACAAAGGCGAAAAGGGATCGCACAATTACTGCGGCCAAAGAACGTGAAGATAAAATACGGCAAATGGTTAGTACTGGTGCCATCGAATTAAAAAACAAACCGACCAGCCCTCTGACTGAGACTGTTGATAAGGCACAGCAGAACCAAGCAAGTATGCCCAGTAAGACAGAAGGAGGTGTGGGCACCAGTACGATAACGGGTAAATCAAGCGCACAGCATTCCCCGGAAATGAAAAGCCTCCCTAAAGCAACTGTTGATAAAACACAGCAGAACAAAGGGAACTTTGTTGCCATAGGAAAAACAGCCTTTCGGAGTGGTCGCCTGACCGGGAGGAAAAACAAAGGTTTACTTGAAACAGCAGGTGAATACATATCGGAAGCTTTGGATTTCTCCCACAAGGCATACAGTCCGCTCACTCATCCCAACACCAAAAATCAGGCCTCTGATTTTATCAAAGATAAAATCAATGGGGGACAGCCCGCGCACGAACCTGTCACCAATGCTGTCAGGCATAGCTGGAACGATATGGTAGCAAAAGAGATGTTAAAACAACAAAATAAAAATGCAGCTGCAAGCAACCTTAAACCGAGTTCTGTTTTTGATATTTTCAGCAATGATCCTGAAGTGAGGAGAAACCGAATTAATACAATTAAAGCGGGTGTTCAAGGTGGATTGAAGAATTACGTTGATGTTCAGCTTTCCACTCCTGATACGGTGGTGGCTCCTACTATAGAGGCACTCAAAGCAATAGACAATATTATGAATAAAAATAAGAAAAAATAAAATCATCCCCTGTAGCAATACTTGGATATCGTTGCAGGGGATACTTTGGAGAGCTTATGACTCTAAACAAAATAACACATGATATTAATTCTGTGATTTGTAAAAGTTGGCCTTTTTTGGTTTTTGTGTATGTATATTTTATATGTATATCAATGTCTGTTTTTTTTGTTGGAATCACAGAGTATGCATCTGTTTACACCTCAAGTTTGTTTATTTCCTTTGCTTTGAGCTGTATTGCTTGCAAAGATTTGAATTTAAAAATAATCAGATTTGATTTTCAATTTAGGATGACTTTTGTTTATTTGACTTTATTGATGATAAACAAATTATCATTTATGGCAGCCTCCATCATAGATAGCAATATTATTGAACTTAAAGACGCTATATCCGTTTATATTTTAAGCTTTTTCCCAGACATCCAATATGAATTATCTTATAAAGGCTCTTTGAGTATTATTATGGAGTCTTTGTTTTATGGGTTTTTCTCTCCTGTTATATATTCTTTCGCGTGTTTGAGCTTTTCCCTAAAAAAAATACTCTCGGTCTCTGTTGTGAACTTACTATCAGGAAATCTTTTGCTTGTTGCTAATGGCACTGTATTCGGAATTTTGGGATTATTAGCACAGGTGAAACCAGGACTATATTTTGCCCCATTATTTGCAGTTAACTTTCTTATACTGATTATTTTGTCTTATGTTGTGGGTAAGAATTCATTTATTGAAGATAATTCATAAATAACTAAACAGCCCCCGGACTCCGGTCCGGGGGCTGTTTAATTGTAATTGAATATAAAAAGAGGTTAATCTCGGAGGTCTGTACAACCTTAAACCGAGTTCTGTTTTTGATATTTTCAGCAATGATCCTGAAGTGAGGAAAAACCGAATTAATACCATTCAAGCGGGTGTTCAAGGTGGATTGAAGAATTACGCTGATGTTCAGCTTTCCACTCCTGATACGGTGGTGGCACCGATCACCAAAGCCCTCAAAGGGGTTAATAAATATATGAAAGGTAACAAAAAATAATAAGAATAGCCTCTGTAACGGCACTTAAGTGCCGTTACAGAGGCTATTTGGAGAGCTTATGTTTCTGAAAAAAATCACTTATGACATCAAAGCTGCAACTATTAAAGGAGCTCCTTTTTTGGTGTTTGTGTATATTTTCTTCATATGTCAAATGGTGTATCTAAACATATATGGAGCTACAGACTATGCATCTTTTTATACATCTGATTTATTTATTGCATTTGCTTTGAGTTGTATTGCCTGCAAAGATATGGGGTTGAAAGTAATAAGATTTGATTTTCAATTTAGGATGACCTTTGTTTATTTGACTTTATTGTTTATTAGTTGGATGACAATAATGTCATCATCTTTAATAAATAATCATATTACTGAATTTAAAGAGCTGCTATCAAGTTTTATTTTAAATTTTGTTCCAAGCATACAGTCTGAATTGTCATATGAAGGTGCACTAGAGATTACTGTGGGTTCTTTGCTTTATGGTCTTTTTTCTTCACTAATATATTCTTTTTCAAGTTTATGTTTTTCATTTAAAAAAATATTTTCTATCTCTATCCTTAACTTATTAATAGGTACTATTTTTCTTGTTGTTAATGGTATTGTGTTCGGCATTGCAGGCTTATTAGTACAGTTAAAAACAGACTTGTATTTATATAGTCCTTTTTTTGCAATTCATCATCTCATGCTAATTGTTTTATCTTATGTTGTGGGTAAAAATTCTTTTATTGAAGATAATTCATAAATAACTAAACAGCCCCCGGACCCCAATCCGGGGGCTGTTTCTTATCTCCACATCAAAACTTCAAAGTCAAAACATCCCCCGGCTCAAGCCCTAACATCTCTGATGCTGCGCCGCGATTCAAAGCCAGTTCGTAGTAGCCTTGGCTTCCGGCCAGCAGCCCGGTGGCTCCGGCCTCAAGTTCGGCATAGCAGCAAACCCGCTTTACACAGCTGCCATCATTGCCCGAAAGAAGCTGCTCTTCGGGGATGGTCATACGTTCCGGCAGAGACTGGGTGTCCGGGATATTGAGCACCAGATTGCCGAACCGATCCTTGTGCAGGATGGTGGCTTTAACGCCGTCTTCCAGCCAGAGGGGCTTGTTGATTCCGGTACGCACCATCTCACGCAACGGCAGCTTGGGTCCTAGGGACTCAAGGGAGGTTCCGCCTGCAAGGGACGCAGCAAGGGGCGCGAAAATATCGCGGCCATGAAAGGTGGCGGAACTATGAATCTTGGCTGCGGTCTCGCTTAAATCGGTGACAATCATGGTTCCGGAAAAACGGGTCTCGGCAAGTTCAAGAACCCCGTTATCGGGAGCAAGCACAATCTGCTCTCCGAATTCGGCAGCGATGATCCTGCGCGCACTGCCCACACCGGGATCGATCACGGTAATGAAAACCGCATCCTTTGGAAAATGGGCCATGGCTGCAGCAAGAAAAAATGCCCCCTGCGAAATGCAAAACGGCTCCACCCCGTGGCTGACATCTATGATGCGGGAATCCGGGGCCTGAGCGGTCAGCACTCCCTTCATCTGGCCCACGTAGGGATCATCAAGTCCGAAATCAGTTAAAAGCGCAATGGTTCTGCTCATATCTACCTCGGTACGGAAAACCCTTTTCCGAGAACGCTGAAGGTTGATTCGATTATCACAAAAGCCGCCGGATCAATGGTAAAAACAGTGGACTCAAGACGCTTGATCCTGAAAGAATCCACAACAGTCATGATCACGGTTTTTTCTTTGCCTGTATAGCCACCCTTGGCATTGAGCAAGGTGGTTCCCCTGCCCATCTTAGTCATAATCGCCCCGGACACATCTTCGGGAAAAGTGGTGATGACCAGCACAAGTTTACGCTGGTTAAACAGACGCTGCACCCCGTCAATGGCGGCTGAAGCTACGTATATCATTGCCAGAGAATAAAGAACATCATTGAGATTAAGCCAAAATGTACCGACTCCCAGCACAACGACATTGAATCCCATGGAAAACTGCCCGGGCTTGATACCCAGCTTCTCGCGGGCCAGCACCAGCAAAATCCCGATCCCGCCGCTGCAACCAAGTGAGCGCAGAGAAATCCCGGACCCTATGCCCAGCACAACTCCCCCGGCAAGCACTGCCAACCATTTATCGGCAAATGGAATTGCCCAAGGAACCAGCTCGATGAAAAAGCTGAGCGAGATCAGACCGTAAAAACTATAGAAAAAGAATTTTTTGCTGATGAAAAACCAGCCGATCAGGAATACCGGGATATTAAGCAGGAAAATCCATAGCCCGGAACTGAGCTGCGGAAAAATATAATAGAACAGCAGCCCCAGACCGGAAATCCCGCTAGGCAGAAAAGAGTTCGGAATTATTATTGCTTTTATGGCTATGGCAGCAATGAACCCACCGAGAGTCAGCAGAAAAAGGTTCCACGGGATGGTGTAACTCATTTTCTGAAAACGGTTGATGACTGCATCAAATTCAGTATCCAATTTATATTCTCCTTTGTATGCAGCCATATTTTGCTGTATTAAAAAAAAAGGCAATATAGATTCGTTTTTTCACAAACTCAGTTAAGCTCAACCTTTAAGATTTTTTTAGAGCCAACACAGCACTTGGAAGCCGCACCGAAAGATGATAAGCGAAGCATGCCTACATAACAGATAAACAGCCCACCGGACCCGGCAGGGCTGCCGTCATAATTTATTAAGGAGATTTTTGATCCACCATGAAAGCTAAACAACACCTTGAAAACGTTCTCGGTTCCATTCTCGAAGCCAAGGGCTGGGAATGGCCGGAAAAGACCGTTATCGAGCCTCCCAAAGACAAAAAATTCGGCGACATGTCCGCAAACATCGCCATGATGCTCTCCAAGCAGGCCAGAATGAATCCCCGCGCCATTGCGGAGACTATCCAGTCCGAACTGGACGGAGACAAATACATTGAAAAAGTTGATATCGCTGGACCGGGCTTCCTCAACTTCACTTTTTCCAACTCCTTCTGGCAGGACCTCGTTCCCGAAGTTCTGACTAAAGGAGAAGAGTATGGCCGCAGTGAAATCGGCAAAGGCACCAAGATTCAGGTGGAATACGTTTCCGCCAACCCCACCGGACCGCTGCATATCGGTCACGGTCGCGGTGCCGCTCTTGGTGACTGCCTTGTACGCATCCTCGAATTCACCGGATATGACGTGGAAGCCGAATACTACGTCAACGATGCCGGTCGCCAGATGCTCATCCTCGGCAACTCCATCTGGGTCCGCTTACAGCAGTCTCAGGGCCGCGACATTGTTGACCCCGAAGATTTCTACAAAGGTGAATACATCAAAGACCTCGCAGCCGAAGTACTGGAACGCAATCCCGGTATTCTCGATATGAGCGAAGATGAAGCCATCGCCATCTGCCGCGAATATGGTAAAGATGAAATTCTTGAAGGTATCAAGAAGGACCTCGCTGCCTTTGATGTGCGCCACGACGTATGGTTCTCCGAAAAGAGCCTCGTTTCCGTAGGTAAAGTTGAAGAGACCTTCGCCGACCTAAAAAAACGCGGCATGGCTTACGAAGAAGACGGCGCACTCTGGTTCAAATCCACCGAACTTGGTGATGACAAGGACCGTGTGCTGCGCAAGTCCAACGGAGACCTGACCTATTTCGCTTCCGACATCGCCTATCACGATGACAAATACAAACGTGGCTTCGACATTGTAGTCGACATCTGGGGCGCAGACCACCACGGTTATGTCCCCCGCATGCAGGCCGCTGTGGAAGCTCTCGGCAAAAAAGGACAGCTTGATGTAATCCTCGTACAGCTGGTCAACCTGCTGCGCGGCGGAGAACAGATCGCCATGTCCACCCGTGCCGGTAAATTTGAAACTCTCGAAGACGTGGTTAACGAAGTAGGTCGCGATGCTTCCCGCTTCATGTTCCTCTCCAGAAAGAGCGACAGCCACCTCGACTTCGACCTCGAACTGGTCAAGCAGAAGACCATGGATAACCCGGTCTACTACGTACAGTACGCCCACGCGCGTATCTGCTCCGTAATGCGTAAAGCTGCCGATCAGGGAATCAAAATTCCCGCCATGGACGCGGCTCCCCTTTCCGCTCTGACCAACGCGGAAGAACTGAACCTCATGAAGCTCATGGATCAGTTTGCAGACGTTGCTGAAAATGCAGGCAAAAACATGAGCCCGCACGTAATCAGCTACTACCTGCGCGACCTCGCCAGCGCACTGCACAGATTCTACTCCATGCACCACATCCTTTCCGCTGAGGAAGATGTAATCGCCGCAAGGCTGGTACTGTTGCAGGCAGTTGCAAGAACCCTTGCCAACGGCCTGAGCCTGCTTGGCGTTTCCGCTCCTGAAAGCATGTAACATTATACGGAGTTTCAACCATGGCTGCACCCAGAAAAAAGAAGACCGCTCCCGGTCAGGAAAAGACATTCACCTTTACCTTCACCATGCCCGAAGTCATTGGGCTATGTGCCGGGGCTGTTGCCGCCCTGTGCGCCTTCTTTGTGCTGGGAATTCTGCTGGGCCGAGGGTATCAGCCTGAAAAGGATATGCCCGAAATCGCCATGATGCTGCCCAGCCAAAACAACGCATCCGGGGAAGTAAAAGGCGGAGTGCTCAAACCCGAAGATCTGGACTACATTGACCAGCTCAAGAAAATACCTGAGTCCGCGGTAAAACCGGAAGAGCCAAAGAAAAAAGTAGCTGCCAAGATTGAAAAGAAAGCTGCTCCGGCAAAGAAAACGGAACCAGCAAAAACCGAGAAGCCTGCGGTAAAAGTAGTAAAAAAGACTTCTGAAGTTCAGCAACCGGAACCGGCAGTGGAAATCGATAACCCGGAAGATGTTGACGCGCCCAAATACAACTATGTATATCAGGCCGCATCATTCGGCGATGACGCAAGGGCACAGACTTTTGCCGATAAGCTGGTTTCAAGCGGACTCGATTCCTACGTTGAAGCCGGAAAAGGCGGCAACCGCACATGGTACCGGGTCTTTGTCCGCCACACAGGGACGGCAGACTCTACCACGGGCATGAAAAAAGTGCTCGCCAAGTACGGCATCAAGAAGCCGCTCCTGAAGAGCAAGAAAGCTATCTAATAAAAATCCCGGAAGTTCACGCTTCCGGGATTTCTTTTTTTCAATAAACAACTCGAATCAAAGGGACACCAGATGAATGAAATACTCCTAGCTCTGCTCATAGGTTGCGTTGCCGGAATTATTGATATTGCCCCCATGATTAAACAACGGCTTGGAATATTTGCAATCAGCTCCGCCTTCACACAATGGCTGGTGCTGGGATTATTAATACCAAATGCAAACCTCTTCGGACTATCCGGCTGGGCCAACGGAATGACCATTGCTGTCCTCACAGCCCTTCCTATCATCATTCTTGTTGCGGAAAATGATAAAAAAGCCGTTCCGATCATCCTCTCCATGTCGGCTATTCTCGGTAGCGCAGTAGGTGCGGCCGGGAATTATTTCGGGCTGTAAGAACTGGCTTATTTCATAAACGGCAACGCCCCACACACCGTCACAGAATCTATCAGGCTACCCCCCGAACTCCAGATCAGGGCCGTAGTTGCCATTAACAATACTGCTTTGGATTTATCGCTCAAAATCTGATTCAATCAAATCTACGAATTCTTGAAACGGTAGCCCACGCCGCGCACAGTCTCAATGTAATCCGCATAAGGACCGAGCTTCTGACGCAGCCTGCGGATGTGGGTATCCACGGTTCTGGAATACCCTTCGAAATGTGTATCCCAAACAGTATCAAGCAGGTGATCGCGGGTGCGCACTTTGCCTTCATGCTGCAACAATTCGGAAAAAAGCTTGAACTCAGTAGCGGTCAGGGCCACAAGATCGCCGTCGCATTCCACTGTGTGGGCTTCAAAATCCACGGAAAGACCTTCGCGGTTCCATTTTCCGGGACGGCGCGACTCAGGAACTTCACGACTGCGGCGCAGCACGGCCTTGACTCGCAGGACCAGCTCACGGGGACTGAATGGTTTGACAATGTAATCGTCCACGCCCAGTTCAAGCCCCACAACCCGGTCCACTTCCTCACCCTTGGCGGTAAGCATGACCACCGGGATATGCTGAGTGGCGACCTCCTGCTTCAACCTGCGGCAGACTTCAAGCCCGTCAATGCCGGGCAACATGAGATCCAGCAGGATCAGGTCAGGATTCTCCTTTCCGGCCTGATCCAAAGCTTTATGGCCGTCCATAGCGGTCACAACTTCGTAACCGGAAGAGGTCAGATTGTACTTCAACAACTCAATAGTATCGTTATGGTCTTCAACAACCAGTATTTTCTCAACTGACACAATGTTCTCCTTTTGGACGGACCTTACCTGTAACATTGGTACGAATTAAGGCGGAACCGTTACAACTGTGTTAATTCTCCGGCTCCGATTCGCTTTTATCCTTTGCAGGCTCTTCCTTTTCGTCCGATGAGGAGAAAAAATCATCCTCAACAGTCTGGAAACCGTCAACAGCACCGGTCAAACTATGTACGGTGTAGTTCAAACTTGCCACAGTACGCTTGAATTCTTCGAGATATTCCGTGGTTCCGGCAGCGGTCTCACTAAGATCACCCATGGCATCACTGATCTGCTCAGCACTGTCGGCCTGATCACCCATAGAGCGGGAAACATCCACAAAACGGGGTTTAAGCACCCGGACCTGATCCACAATCTGCCCCAGATCAGCACTCATTTTTTCCACTTCATCCACGCTGGAACGCACTTCATGGTTGAAGGTTTCCATTTCCATGACTCCGGAACTGACTGCGGATTGCATGTCCCTGACCATGAGTTCGATATCTTCTGCGGCAATGACCGTCTGGTCGGCCAGCCTCCGCATCTCGCGGGCAACCACGGAAAAGCCCTGACCGAACTGTCCGGCCTTTTCCGCTTCAATAGCCGCGTTAAGCGAGAGTAGATTGGTCTGATCGGAAATTCTGGCAATCTTAGTTACAATATGGTTGATCCTGCTGGCCTTTTCGTTGATGGCCGCCAGCCGCAATGAAACATTGTCAGTTGAATCAACGAGCCTGATCAAAGATTGTTCACGCCGTTCGATATTGCCTTGCAGGGTCTCGGCCATATGAGCGGACTCGCTGGCACTATCGGCAACATCAGCCATCACTTCCACCAGATTCTTGGAAGTCTTGCTAATCAACCTGCTGGTAGCGGTTACTTCGTTGGTGGAGGCGGCCTGTCTGTTTACTGCGGAATCAATGTGCTCGGCAGTGGACCTGATCTTGTTTCCGGCCACTGAGACATTATCTCCGGAAGACTGCACTTCACCAATCAGCTCTGAAAGACCGGAAATCATAGTTTCAAAGGAAGTCACCAGATTGCCGATTTCGTTTCCGGGCCGGATAATCCTGCCTGCAAGGAATTTTCCTTCTGCCATATTCTTCATCTTACGAATGGAAACATTGGCACTGTTCAAGTCACCGGAGGCAATTTCCTTAGCAATGTTGGTAATCTGAGAAACCGGGCTAAAAATAAGGTTCAGGCCGAAAAGCAGAAAACCGAGGGTCACCACTATAAAAATAAATCCCATGAAGACCACCGCACCAAGAGCCTGATTAGAAGCAGCATTCATAGCCGCCAGCGGAATGGCCGAAATCATAGCGCATTCAATACGCCCCGGCTTGCGGTAGTAACCCGTGTCCTTCTTGACCGGATATCTGCTTTTCATGGACGGAGGCGCGTCCTTGGGATCACCATGGCAGACCATGCAGGAGGGCTTGTTCGCCTCCCCTTCTGCTACGATAAACGACTCAATGCCGTTAATATTGCGAATCTCTCCGATAAAGGGCTTTTGCCCGGCCCGGGCCATGGCGTCGAGTTCCTCAATAATTCGAGCCTCATCATTGGTGGCCAGATTGTCAGAATTGCGCGGCTTTGTGGAAGCAGTTTTAAAGCTCAGCTCATGCCTGAAAAGATCGGGAATACGATCGAACACGCCATTGGCGGTAAAGGAAGTGGACTGCAACTCAGTTACAAACTTATTTTCCGGCAGAATTTCAGTGGCCTTGGGCCGGATCACAGATCCGGTATGCTTGCGCACTGCTTTCATAGTGTGCAGCATGATCTCTGCCTTGGACCGGTACTGATCCATCAGGGTGTCACGTGCATAATCTGAAACCAGCCACATTATGGCCACGGTCAGGGCTATGCAGAAAACCACACACCCGGTTATGAACTGTTTGCGGATACTCATTCTCAGTCCTCTTAAATTCCCGATTAATTGCAAAGCCTGTTTCTAAGCTCCATGCTTAGGCAAAGACAAACTCCACCATGGAAAAATCATCCTCGTAAAGCTCGCCGCCCTGCAACTGACGGGTGTGGTCTATAAGCTGATCAATAGGCTTACCAAGCTCTCCCGCAGTCCCTTTCATGAACCCGGAGAACTCCTCGAACTCCCACATTTTACCGTCGGAAACCTTCTTCAGCTCGTAAACTCCATCACTGTAAAGAAAGAAACGCGATCCCGGTTCAACTATCACGCTGTCACTGGTGTAGGTCATATCTGGCATGCCGCCCACAATCATTCCCGGAGTACGCAACTGCTGCGTTTCCCCGGCCGAAATCAGCAAAGCCGGTGGATGTCCGCCGCTTGAAAAGGTTAAGGTCCGGTCCGATTTACGATATATTCCGTACCACATGGTGAAATAAAGGTTGTTCTGCTGATCCATCTGAAAAGAATCGTTCAGAGATGTCAGCACTTCGTCCGGTTTAAGGAAATCTGTATCCGGCAAGGTCTGGGAGCGGAGCACGTTCATGGCTGAAACAGAAAGCAGTGCCGAGCCGACCCCGTGATCACAAACATCAAGTAGATACATGGCAAAATGCTCATCATCGAGCCAGTGGTAGCCGAAGGAATCCCCGCCCAGTGATGCGGAAGGAATAAAACGCCAGTCCGCCTGAATATTTCCCTCTTTAACCGGGTCCGGCAACAGCGATGTTACGTAATCGGCAGCAACTGCCAGTTCCTTACGCATTTCATCTCTGCTTTCACGCAATTGTTCATAGGCCTCGTTCCTCTGCAACAGGTTGATGTAACCCTTGGAGTGGTAACGGATGCGGGCCAGAAGCTCGATACGATCAGGAAGTTTGACCAGATAATCGTTGGCACCAAGGGCGAAAGCCTCGGCCTTAGTGGCCGGCTCTTCCTTGGTGGAAAGAACGATCAGGGGAATATCCTTTAGCTTGGAATTGACCCGCATGAACTTGACCATGGTCATACCGTCAATCTCAGGCATAACAAGGTCCTGTAAAATAACTGTGGGCTGCAACGCTTCAGCAGTAGGGATGGCCTTGGTCGGGTCGCTCACAAAGTGGAAATCAATGTCTTCCTCGCCTTCAAGCATGCGCCGCACAGCCTCGCCCACCATGGGCTGGTCATCTATCAGCAGAACATTAATCTTATGTTCGGTGAGCAGTTGCTCTTTGACTTCGGTCATCTTCCTAACTCCTGAAACGTTTTTTAAAATGCCTTACCAGCAACGCCGCCATATCTTCAATGGAACAAATCTCACGCGCAGCACCCATTTTCACAGCCGCACCGGGCATGCCCCAGACCACGCTGGACTCCTTGTCCTGGGCCACGGTCATCCAACCTGAATTCCTGAGATCGCACATGCCTATTGCTCCATCAGCTCCCATGCCTGTCAGCAGAACCGCAACGGAGTTGGATGGAAATCCGGCACAACATAAACTGTCAAAAAGAACATCCACAGAGGGCACATATAAATTTTCACCGGGACCGTTGGTCAATTCAACCATGCCCCCCGGCCCCATGCGCATATGTCGGTCACCGGGGGCAATAACAGCCTTGCCGGGCTGCATAACCATACCGCTGCGGGCAAGCTCAACTTTTATCCCGGTCTGTCCGTCCAGCCACTGAGCCAGATTTTCGGAAAAATGTCCGTCCACATGCTGGGCAATGGCAATGGCCGCCGGAAAATCCTCCGGCAAGGCTCCCAGCAGAGTTGCTAGAGCGGAAGGTCCTCCGGTAGAGCTGCCTATTGCCAGCAGAGGGGGAACCATTCTGACCTTTGTTATTGGCTTGGAAACCGCTTTTGCCCTTTTGTTGCCTTGCAGCTTGCCGATTACTGAAATTTTTGAAAGAAGCTCATCTCCGCCTTCTATGCCTCCGTTTTCCTGACGGGGAGTGGTGACCACATCAAGTGCCCCAGCTCCCATAGCCTCAAAAACCTTGGTCGAGTTGCTTTCGATATTGGCAGTAACAACCAGAATAGCACAGGGACACTTCTGCATGATCCCCTGCGTGGCTCCGACTCCATCAAGCACCGGCATAACCAGATCCATAAGCACCAGATCCGGTAAGTCGGCGCAGCACTTCTCTACCGCCTTTTCTCCGTTATGAGCACTCCAGGCAATTTCATGCCCGGCAGCGGTGACCACCTTCTTGAGGACATCAACTGCCAGTGCCTGATCATTTACAATACCTATTCTCATTTCCCAGCCCCGCCTATCAGATCTTCAACTGCCGAAAGCAGGGTCTCATCATGAAAACTGCTCTTGGTTAAATAATAATCAGCACCCGCTTCAAGTCCCCGGAGCTTATCTTCCTTACGGTCCTTATATGAAACCATCATCACCGGGATAGCTTTCAAATCCGGGTTGTCCTTAATCTTACGGGTAAGTTCCAAACCGTTCATACGCGGCATGTCCACATCAGTTACTACAAGATCATAATCACCTGAGATAACCGCATTAAAACCATCTTGACCATCTACTGCCGTATCCACTTCGTAACCATGGTTGGCCAGCAGCTTGCGTTCCACTTCACGCACGGTAAGTGAATCATCCACCACCAGAATCTTCTGCACCGGGCCGCTTTCTACGGATTCCATACCCACCTTGCTCAGTCTGCCGCCGGAAAGGAGGTTATCGATGGAACGCACAAGGTCCTCAGCATCAAGAATCAGCACCGGAGAACCGTCAGGCATCATGGCTACAGAGTTAACGTCCGGGACCTTGCCCAGCCTGTGATCCAGCGGACGGACCACAAGATCCTGCTCGCCTAAGAAATCATCCACCACCAGTCCGTACCTGTTCATACGGTCACTGATGACCACCACCTTCAGACCTTCATCTTCCAGCTGATGGGATGTCACCCCCAGAATCTGGGCTGCGGGCACCAAACCCACATTTGCCCCGTCCAGCGAAACATACTGACGATCCTCAGCCAGCTTGAGCTGCTCCGGAAAAACCGAGGCAATGCGGCTGATGCGACTCAAAGGAATGGCGTAAGGCTGGTCCGCAATCTTCACCAGCAGAGTACGGATTACCGAAAGAGTCAAAGGCAGCTGCATGGAAAAAGACATGCCCTCTCCGGGCTGTGAATCCGCGCGGACAGTGCCGCCCACTTCCTGAACCATGGCATGGACAACATCCAGCCCGACCCCGCGCCCGGAAATTTCAGTGACTTTTCCGGCAGTGGAAAAACCGGGCAGAAAAAGAAATTCCATAAGCTCGGCCCGGCTCATTTCCGCAGCCATGCGTGCCGGGGCAAGCTTGCGCTCCACAACCTTGGCCCTGATCCGTTCCGGGTCCAAGCCCTGACCGTCATCACGCACTTCAATAAAGAGCATTCCGGCCCGGTGTCCGGCCATAACCCGAATGGTTCCGGTGGAAACCTTTCCCGCTGCAATACGATCATCAGGCATTTCTATACCGTGGTCTACAGCGTTCCTGATTAAATGATTCAGTGGAGCTTCCAGCTTTTCCAAAATATCGCGGTCCACGGAAGTTGTTTCACCTTCTATGACGAAATCAACTTCCTTGGCCAATGAACGGGCCAAATCACGTACCAGACGGGGAAAACCGCGCCCGCCGTCAGAAAAAGGACGCATGCGGCTGGCGATAACCTCGTGGTAAAGTCTACCGGAAACATTGTCATTCCGTCTGCGAAACAGATCAAATTCATTAATGTGCCGACCAAGCATTGACTGACATTCCATCAAAGACGTCTTGAGATTATCCACCACATCTTCGGCTGTCTCACCATGACGGACCCGCTCGCAAGATTCTTCCAGAATTTTACCAAGGTCCCGATGTCCGCCTTTAAGCCTCAGCAAAGAAGAAGCGAATTCACCCAGCCTGCCAGACTCCACAAGGCTTTCCCCGGCAAGAGCCATGAGCCTGTTCAAATTTCCGGCCGAAACACGGACCACGGAATCTTCCGGTGCGCGCATTCCCTGCACAGGTGCGGAATTTTCCTTGGCTGCTGTTTTTTTATTGACTGGGACTTCCTGTACAGAATCACCCGTTGCGGAATCTGTTTCAGTCGCCGGGGGTACCGAAGATGCTGCCGGAGGCTGTTCTACCTGCTCCACAAGAGAAGCCGGCATTCCTGACGGGCAAACCTTGGAACAAACTTTGGCTGCTGCTTCCTCATCCCCGCGCAATGCCTTTTCCATCTGATCCATGAACGGTCTGCTTTCGCTCAAAAATCCCTGAATGGCATCTGTTTCAAGCTGGGAAACATCGCGATAAATATCTGTTGCCGCCAGAAGCAGATCAATCTGACCGGCATCAAGGACAGTTTCGCCCTTCTGACAGGCCACCAGCAGATCTTCCATGGAATGGGCAAGGGCCACGGCATCGGTCAGCCCTACAATACGGGCTGCGCCTTTCATGGAATGGGCCGCGCGCATGAGCGGTTCCACCTTATCCGGGGCCTGATCCTTTTCCAGCTCCAGCAACCCGACATTCAGGGCATGGGAATGACTCTCTGCCTCCATACGGAAAAGATCGAGCATGGAAAGATCAGCAAGAGGAATCTCCTCTTTGGACGGGGCAGCTTCCTGCACCGGATCAGCGGGTAAAATTTCTTTTTCAGGCGAGCTTTGCGGTTCAACAGGCTGGCCTTCTTCCTGCGGCTGCGAAGACGGTTCGGAGTCAGAAGTTTGAACAAGCTCCGAATCTTGAGCCGCAGAACCTTCTGTGAATTCCGCAGATGCAATGCGTTCAAGCAAAGAAGTCAGTTCACCTTTTCTTTCTGCCAGCCAGCCGTCCATTTCCTCAGCTTCCACTTCGGCAAGGGAATGCAGAAAACGCGCGCCATCAAGCAATCCATCAATAGCTTGCTGAGCCGGAAAATCTTCTGATCCGGAACATCTGTCCAGCACACTTTCCATGGCCTGCGAGAGTTCCACCGCCTCAGCCAGACCCACAATACGAGCCGAGCCTTTCAAGGCATGGGCCGCATGAATGAGAGGCTGTACCTTTTCCGGGGAAACGTCAGCAGCCAGACCGGGCACTCCTTCTTCCAGCACCTGTGTATGGTTACCCGCCTCCATGCGAAAGAGTTCCAGCATGGAAAGATCCGCCATATCTCGCGTCACTCTATCTTCTCCCTGTCTGGCTATTGCTCATAATTTCCGCCCTACTTGATGATGCGGTTGAAAGCCTCAAAAAGAAGCTCGTCTTCCAGCAGTGAAATTCTTTTATCGTCAACCTCGAACAGCCCGCGGGTATAGGCAGCAGGGGCCTTGGCCACAGTTGCCGGGGCATCCATGAGTGCATCCCGTAAATAATGATGAACCCCGAGGACCTCATCCACCGCAAAAATCCAACGTCCCAGACCACGGTCTACGCAAATGAATCTGCTGTAAACCCGGAACCCCTTTTCCTCTTCAGTGAGATATTCCTCTTCAAGACCCAGCAGTTCGCGAACAGAAACGACCGGAATAATCTGGCCCTGAAGACTGGTCAGACCTCGAAACATCCTGCTGTTGCGGTGAGGAACCGGGCGCACAGTGCGCTTTTCCAGCACCGAAACAAAAACCTGTGAAGAAAGAGCCAACCATTCGCGGGAAATCCTGAACACAACCGCCCCGGAAGTTTCGGCCTGCTCTTCTTCCTTGGCAATGGACACAGCCTCGGTGTTCTCAGCCAGATATCCTTCGGGAGGCTTCCGGTCCAGCAGGGACAACCCGACACTGGTAAATTTAGGACAATAGTAGCAATGGCTCCAATGCTCCAGTTCCTGACAGGATCTGTCACCGGCATAACCAATTGTATTCCAGCAGGATTCAAGCATTATCCGGCCTCATTTCTTTTTTCGGCCCGGCGGGCTCTGTTACGCATGATCTCAGCCTTACGTGTATCTCCCCTGTTTTCCAGCAGCAGGGCAAGATGCACCAAAGATTCTATATGATCCGGCTCAAGGTACAGGGCCTTGCCATAATATTCCTCAGCCTTTGAAATATTTCCCCCGGACTCATGGAGCAATCCGCAGAGATGAAACAGTTCCGAGTCCGGTCCACCCTGACCGAGCATTTTATCACACATGCTCAAGGCCTCTGCTGTCTTACCTCGGTCAGCCAGTCCCTTGATCTCTTTTACTGAAAGAACTGCCGACGGGGGCTGCTTTTCTTCTTTTACACCAGAAACTTCCCTGCGCGGCAGCACCACGGGTTTCACCGGAGATACAGCCTTAAACGGTCTGTGCGCTGCGGGCTGCGTCTTTGGAGCGGCTGTCTTGCTCCGCGCACATTCCTGCTTTGGACAAACCGGAGGTTTGAGCAGGGCTGCAACCTTGCGTTTACCCTTGCGCAGTGCAAATGTGCCCTGCTTCCTGACCGGGGTGAACCAATCATTGAAAACCGGAAGGATTTCGGCATGGCCCACAAAAAGCAAACCGTCATCCTTCAGTTTCTCATTTAACAATGCGGCCAAACATTTCCTTGATTTATCATCCAGATAAATCAATAAATTACGGCAAAAAATAACATCGTACCTGCCGTGGGGAAGACAGTCTTCTATAATATTCCCGGAACGAAAATTAACAGCCCTTCTGACCTGTTCTGCAAGCATGCGCCCTTCTTCGCATTTACGGAACCACTTTTCGGCATAAAATGGCAATTCAGCACGAAACGAATTATCAGTATAAATTCCGCCCCTTGCCCTGTGCAAAGCACGCTCACTGATATCCACCCCGTCAACCTGAAACCTGTTTACTCCGGCCCCCATGAGAGTCATAGCAATGGAGTAAGGCTCTTCCCCGGTGGAACAGGGCGCACTGAGCACCCTGAATTCATCAGTCGTACATCCAACTGCTGTTTCAAATAGCAATTCAAAGGGTTTGCTATCCCTGAAAAACCATGTCTCCGGAACCACGATCTCCTCAACCAGCTCAGCCAATTCAACTTCACTGGTACGCAACAGACTTAGGTACCCCTTTTCATCGCACCCGGTTTCACGCAAGCGAGCCTTAACGGCCAGCTCTATACCGGAGCGGGCCAGTGAATCAGGGGCAAGGCCCATGGCCCGATTGAGAATTTTCAGGAACGGCTCAAGATTCATCCATTACTCCTGAGCATGCTCCGGTTCATCCTTGGGAAAAAGAACCCGGCGTAATTCATCGGTAAGCAGCCGATGCGGTTTAAGCAGCTGCAACATACTCCCGTTGATCCGGGCAACTCTGCCCAGCCACGGGGCATCGGGAATCTCCAGCCCGGACTCCTCAAAATCCGAATCAGCCACTTTCAGGGTTTCGGTAATATTTTCAGCCAGCAATCCCAGAAATTGTTCGTCCCGTTTTTCCCCTGAGTCTAGATCAGCTAAATCAATGACGATGATCCGGGTCGACATGCGCGAAACGCAAGGGATATCCGTCGCCAGCATGGAAAGATCCACCACCGGAGTAACCTTGCCCCGGTAACTGAAAAGACCCTTCACGTAATCCGGTGACCGAGGCAATTCCTTGCACACAGTAGGCGGAACCACTTCAGCTACAACCCGTGCCTCCAGCCCGTAGACGTATTCAGCTATTTTGAATGTGAGTACCAGCATCTTTATCCACTCACCTTGAAGCGGGAAACTTCACTGCGTAAGCCCTGTACAGCTTCGTTGAGCTGGGATGTGGCCCGGTTGAATTCCGAAAGGGCGTCTGAAGTATCCGAAGCGGTCTCGGAAAGCTGGGACATGGCTTCACTGATCTGCCCTGCACCTTCAGCCTGCGCGGTCATACCGTCATTGACCTGCTCAATGCGGGGGTTTAACTCCCGGACCCCGGTCATAATTCCTTCCAACTTCTTGCCCAGCTTACCCGCTTTTTCCGCACCGAAGCGCACATCCGAAGCAAATCTTTCCATCTCATCAACACCTGAATCAACGGAGCTGCGCATATTGCTGATCATATCTTCAATTTCAAGGGCGGCAACAGAAGTCTGGTCCGCCAAACGCCGGATCTCAGCGGCAACAACGGAAAAGCCCTGACCAAACTTTCCGGCCTTTTCCGCTTCAATGGCAGCGTTAAGGGAAAGCAGGTTGGTACGGTCCGCTACCTTGGTAATGGTATTGACAATACCTTCAATGGCATTGGCCCGGTCGTTGATCTCATCAAGCTTGCCGGTAATGGTGATCGTAGCCGTGCTTAAATCGTCCATAATCCTGATCATGGTCTTAAGACCGTCCTGACCTTCGAAAGCTAGCTTATCCATGCTGGAAGCGGCATCATTTACATGATGCATGGCCCCGGCAAGTTCGCCTGAATTGGCTGAAATCTCAGCACTGGTAGCACTTATCTGGGTGGTGGCGGCTGCCTGCTGGTTAACAGTCACCTCCAATTGGCTGGCCGAAGCCGAAATCTCTGTAGAAGAGGTGGTCACCTGAATACCGGACCGCTGCATCTGCCCGATCAGGGAATAAAGGGCATCGACCATACCTTTAACAGCAAGGTAGAGCTGTCCGGTTTCATCCAACTTTTCAGGATGGTCGGCATTTCGCACAGCCTTACGGGCATTGGGGCAATTCTCATCCACCATGGCTATGGTTTCCCGGGCCTTGTGCAGATCACCGGAAGCAATAATTTTAACCAACTCAACCATATGGCTGACCGGATCAGCAATCAGTGCACTGGCATAAAGGGACACACCAAGGGTAATAGCCAGCAACACCAATCCGGTGATGACCAGCCATCCCACCAGGTAATCAAGCACCCCGGTCAAGCGGCTGGTGATACCTTGATATTCATCAAGATAGACTCCGGCCCCGATTACCCAGCCCCAAGGCTTAAAATATGTAAATACGGAAAGTTTATCCCGGCCCTCATCATCCGGCCCGATCTTCCAAACATAATTCTTGCTGCTGAGTTTGCCCTCTCCGGCCTCTACTGCCTGACTGAGAATATCATGTACAAACCCTTTCCTGCCGCCAACGGAATCCACATGAGCACCGTCATTTTTGGGTGAATTGGAAACAATGTAGTGTCCTCGGCTGTCTCCTTTGGTTCCGATAACCCAGATGTACCCGGTCTTGCCGATGGAAGTTTTGAGCATGGATTTACGCAGTACCTGCAAAATATTATCATCCATGTAAACGGCAACCATTCCGGTCACAAAATTTTCCTGATCCTTTAAAGGCACATAGATAATAAAACGGGTACCGTGATCAAGATCATCATACATTCTGGCTGTGCGCCCGGAAAGAACATCGTCAATGGCTGATTCGACCCTGCCGTCATCTCCGAGAGAATAAAAGATATCCCCCAGCTTCCAGTTAAAATTGTCCGCAGGTGCGGTGGTATCCACCACCAGCATATCCCCTTCCGGGTTCAACCTTTGAAAAACAGTACAATATGCACCGGAAATACGGGTTGCCTCCACCAGCATAGTCAGTGTTTTGCCCTTGCGTTTGGAATAGGTGAACTCATTATCACCAATACTGAGCACCGGAACGGTCAGCTCGTCGGTTCCCTCAATACGATGATTATTTACCGGCCAGTCCGAAACTTTCTTCAAGACCTGAACCCGGCCCAGATCATCCATCAGGGTCTCCAAAGCCATGGCCGCCCTTTCTGTCTCTGCGGTAAGCAGCTGGTCAGAGGTACGGCATTCTTCATAAAGATCTCCCGTTAGTTGGGAGACATGAGATTCAATAAGGGAACGGACCTCACCTTTCATGCAGTCCTGCAACCGATCCTCAAGAATATCGGTAATGATGAACATGGCCACAATGGGAATTATTGCGGCTCCACAGGCAATGGCGATTATCTTTCTTCTGAGGGAAAAACGCATCGGATACATCCCGGCACCGCCAAAAGGTCAGACAGCGGTGATTTTTTATTACAGATTACATGGATTCCATCGTATCAAGGAACAGGCACAGTAGCACCTACCTCCCCCTTGTATTTATTTTATATGATTAAATCAATGACCGCAGGCATTTTGCATGTATTTCAAAAAAATATATTCGTTTCATGTAAAGTGATTGCCTTCGCCTGCCGATAGCAGAAGTATGAACCGGTGGGTAAATTTCTACCCGGCCGATGTCCCCGCTCACGGAGGAGTGTATGTATTATCACGGATTTGATAACAAAGCTGCGTCTGCAACCAAGTATTGGAGCAACAAAGACGATGAACTTGTTTCGGTATTATTTGCAAAAATAATCAATAAGACAGTGAACACTCAGGAACCATGCCCGGAACAGGACCATCTTGTGGACCAGATGGTTAACAATCTTTTCGACCTCTGCTTCTACATCAACAAAGACGTTCATAACTGCTGATCTTTTTTCAGATGCCAGCGGTTTTGATGAAAATCGCAGACTCCTGAACGAAAAAATCCCCGACAGTATTAACTGCCGGGGATTTTTTTTGGAATGCTTTATCGACCGTCTCAGACGGTCAAGAAAGTGCCAGATGCAAACCTTTTGCTAGCTGACCTGAGCGAGACGGGGCGCGTTCTTGGCCTTTTCTTCTTCAGATCTTTTACGCAGGTAGTGAACCATGGTCAGGATGGCGGTGATTGCTTCAAAACCTTCCTGTTCTACAGAGTCTACCAGCTGGTCGGAAGGATCAGCCTGCAAGGCGCTTTTGAGAGCCTTGGAGTATCTGCCGAAACCGTCCATGAGATCGAGAGCCATGTAGTTGGCTTCATCAGGATCTTCAGGGTTGATGTCCATGGGGACCAGTACGTAACCCATGATGTTGGCAAGTCTGGTCAGGGGACGGATGCTGCCGGTAGCTTTCATGATGGGGATCAGTTCTTCAACGCCGACCTTTGCACCTTTATCTTCGGGATTAATCTCACGAAGAAGGGTGGGGTAAGGTTTGCTGATTTCGGTTGCTACGTCACGTGCAGGCTTATCATTTTTGAGTACAACATCCTGCAAAAGCTTGGTAAGTTCATTGTTAGCCATTTTATCTCTCCCTTAGTTCATTATTTTATGTTTATTACCACTGCTAATACTAGCTAAATCTATGCCAGTTTATTATGCAATAATACACATACATTAAATGCTTTATTTTCAAGACCTTAACACACCGGCCCGCAATGGACCCCTCTCTGTATTCTCAAAAAACAATATCTTTTACTGAAAATCAATAAAACCAATTATCCAGCAAATCATTATCACTGCGAAAAGAAGGCTATACAAGGAATACTCTTCCCATGCAAGAACTGATTTCAGCTATATTGAATTTTGCCCTGTTCAGGTATGCTTTTTAAGAATAGAAGAAAGGAATACCGCAAAAATACGGTATCCCTTTCGTAAATAATTTCCTGCTAACTAATCAATTCCCAGAGATTCAAGGTAAACCTCACCGGAAAAGGTAAGCTCTGCTCCGCCCTGCAAGAAGACATTTCCGTCTTCAATAATAACCTTAAGAATCTCACCGCCGGAGGTACGGACTCGCACTGCGGCATCGGTCAAACCCTGCTCATGAAGGGTGACCTGCACTGCGCTGACCCCGGTTCCGCAGGCATAGGTTTCATCTTCAACGCCCCTTTCATAGGTGCGCACGATGAGACTGTCGTTGTCATCGATCTGGACAAAATTAACATTTGTTCCTGCCGGGGCAAAAGCATCGTGGTAGCGGAAAGCCGCGCCGAGCTTTTTGATATCCACTTCATCAACATCGGCAACCTGCACGACAACGTGCGGAACTCCGGTGTTAGCAAAATGGTACTCATATTCTTCCCCATCGATCTCCAGTGTCTGCTTTATTGCCACACCTTCGGGTGGGGTAAGCTGAACCTTAACCTCTTCCAGTACGGGAAATACCTGCACCTTGATGGGACCGGCATCAGAACCGAAAACATGCTGCTCCCCGGCAATATCCAGAGCATGAGCCAGCCTTCCGGCGCAACGGGATGCGTTGCCGCACATTTCCGCCCTTGAGCCGTCAGAATTATAAAATTGCCAAATAAAATCGAGGCCGGAATCATCCGGTGCGTTTTCAATAAAAAACAGACCGTCAGCATAAACGCCGAACGCGCGCTGGCAAAGCTTTTTAGCCCAAAGGGACATCTTCTCAACCGGTACGCCCAATTCACGGTTATCAATAATTACGAAATCGTTGCCGCAGCCCTGCATTTTATAAAAAGGAATTGATTTTCCAAACATTTTACTCATTGGCAGCCTCGTTTTTTTGAAAAATAAAAAAGAATTGTCCTTAAAGGCAAGTTCAACTTAAAAGCTGGCGATCAAGCCTCGGACAAACGGGAGTGCATCCGGCGGGCCAGATACAAGAAAGGGGTATCCATAACCGCCACTATAACCTTAAACAGATAGGTAGTAAAAAGAATTTCCACCCAAACCTCAAAGGGGAAAAGCCCCCACAAGGCAACGAAACAGAAGACTGAGGAATCCAGAAGCTGACTGAGCAGGGTGGATGCGTTATTACGCAGCCAGAGATGACGCTGGCCCATCCTGTCTTTGAGC
Organism: Marinifilum sp. JC120; assembly: GCA_004923195.1. Classification (NCBI taxonomy): domain Bacteria; kingdom Pseudomonadati; phylum Bacteroidota; class Bacteroidia; order Marinilabiliales; family Marinifilaceae; genus Marinifilum; species Marinifilum sp. JC120. The sequence goes on from RDSB01000018.1 coordinate 23,219, forward strand.
AGATGAAAAATATAAACATCATTCAGCTGGGAAACAATATAGGCGGCCATACTACCGAGAGCAATACGGGGCAGGAATCCGAAAATAGCCTCAAGATGGGGCTGGGCAAAATCATCAACCGCCGGGGTAAACAGGAGGGCCAGTTGCATATAGACAACCGCCATGACCAGAACCACAAACCCCAGATAAACAGCCTTCTTGGCTTCTTTTTTACCGTAAAATTCGCTGAGCATATCAGTAGAAAGGAAAACACTGGCGTAAAGAATGTTACCCAGAGTGGTCGTCATCCCGAAAAGCTCAATGGTCTTCAATACCTGAATATTGCAAAGGATCAGGTTGAAAACAATCAGTCCGAACAAGCCTATTTTTCCGAAATATCTATAAATAACAAGTACGAGGCTCAGGTCCATGACCGCAAAGCCAAGCCATAATAATTCATTCATAATAAACTCCTGTACGGCTATTCCATGAAAAGGAGAGATTCATCAAAACACCGCAGCATAATAAAAACGGCCCCTGAAGAGCCAAGACATTGCTCCTAGCTCAAATCAAATTGAAAAGCCATTCAGTTTTTAGGTATTATGAAAATATAAATAACACAATAACCAGACAGGGATGTATAACCGGAACTATTTCTTACCTTTTAACAAAAAAAGGGGTCCCGACAACCGGGACCCCTTGATTCAGCCTGACAGCTATAGGCTGAAGGAAACCTCATAAATTACATAATTCTCAACTTGGGCCGCAGGTGGGAAACAACCACCCGGTTACGGCCCTGCATCTTGGCCTCGTAAAGGGCCTCGTCCGCCTTGCGTACAATTTCAGTATCTTTTTCAAGACTTCCGGGACACACAGAGGATACCCCGATGCTGGCGGTCACGTTAAAACTCTTATCCTGATAGGTCATGGTGTTGTCTTCAATCATAGCTCTGACCCGTTCGGCCAGCATTTCCGCCTGCTCTTCACGAGTGTGCGGAAGCAGAATAACAAATTCCTCTCCGCCATAGCGGGCGATGAAGTCAGTGGACCTGAATGTTTTTTCAAAGGTGCGGGCTACTTTTTCCAGCACCATGTCCCCGGCCAGATGTCCGTAGGTGTCGTTCACTGCTTTGAAATGATCAAGGTCAACCATGAGCAGAGAAAGATCTGTATTCAAACGCTGGTGACGCTTGACTTCTTCGACCAGTCTTTCATCAAAACTGCGGCGGTTATAGACTCTGGTCAAACCGTCACGGTTGGCGCGGGTCTTGATTTTGTTGAACATGATGGCGTTGCTAAGGGCCAGAGAAAGATGGTTAACCGCAGCGTTAAGGGTGGCAACCTGATCTTTGGCCAGCCGTACATTTCGTTCACAGAGCATAACCAGACAACCAAATTTCTCACCACGGGCCACCAGCGGCAGGGCCAGAATCCTTCCTGAACCGGGGCTATAGACCATGGAATTGCTGCCCGGAGGAACGGTTTCAGACATATTGTAGCTGGAAACTTCCATACCGCTAAGCGCGACCACATTTTCAATCATCAATTCAATCCACTCGTTCTGGACGTTCTCGACCTGACCGGGATTGATAAAAATTTCAGTATCAATATGCTTTCCAGTGGGCAGGATATCCCAGAAGGCACCCTGAACGGAGTAGACCGGCAGGAGCATCTTGAGGTCCTCGACAGCCTGACCGAGAATATCCGCCACTTCAAGACGCTCGGTAGCATTGGAAAGCACGGTGTTCAGGAACATGAGCTGTTCAGTTTTGCGGGAAAGCAATTCACGCTCAAGGATGATTTCTTCGGTCATGCGATAAAGATCACCGTAAAGACCGGAAATTTCCTTGGCCCTGAACAAAGCGTCCTGCACCTTGGAACTGGTCAGCGGAGAGCTGACCACAGCAAGAAAACCATCTTCCAGCACCTTTTCCAGATCAGCGTGATTCATGTCATCCTGAATCAGGATACGCTGGGTGGACTCAAGGTTGCGGTATGCAGAACGCCTTTCTTCAGGCAGTTCCTCCCAGACCCTTTGCGGAATCCAGGTAGCGGCAGGCTTTTCATTATTGCTGAGTTCCTTTTCACCGGGCAGGGCACGCTCGGAAAAATTTCTCAAAAAGAATCCGGGACCGAGAGAATCCTCGATTTTACCGGCTTCACTACTATTAAGACCGAACCCCCAAAGCAGTTCAGGTCTGCTTCCTCTTTTCATTACTGGTCTCCTTGATTAAGCTGTCAGAAACAATATTCCAACCGTTTTTTTGCAAAAAGAGGGCCAGCAGATATTAAGAGGAGCAAAACACGAATACCCGTAGCGTTGAAGAAGACCGATAGACAAATAGAAAAGCTTTTAGAACAACACGTTACACATCAAAAACGCATACTCTTATAAATTTTAAAAAAGCTATCAGGTAGATCGCAGCTCACTCACTATCAAGTGTATAAAGGAAAAGAGTGCCGGAAATCCGTCACCTTCCGAAGCAATGACGCGGCAAATAAATCCTTTGACAAGAGCAGGCCAAATGTGGCTTGAAATAACGTATGAAAACTCAAAGAATATGGGGCAGTCTGGACCCATTTTACGAAAGCGGACCGATTCTGGGCAGAAAAGTCGCAAACATGGGTTTCCTGAACGGTTTGCTTGGGCTTGATCCTTTTGACGAATATCATTTCTTTCTCTCCGGCGCGGGAGGCAAACAAGACCTGACTTCCTTTTTCAAAAACAGCTACCCCGCTATTTTTGAGCAGGGCAGAGTCAAAATAATGGATCGCCGGGACCTACCCACCGAAATTGCCCGCAGGGAATACTTCTGCTTCCATCAGTCAGACTGCATCAATTACCCCTCTCATCTGGCCCGAGTCCGCAATAAGTACGGACAAAATATTTTTCCCATCACCGGAACCACCCATTCCTTGAGTTACAGCAACTACGGATCATTTCTCCTCAATTATCTATGGAAGGGCACCACCAAGAGGGACTGTATTGTGACAACTTCCAGCACCGGGGTGCAGGTTGTTGAAAATTATTTCAAACACCTGCGCGAAGGGCTGGGAATAAGTGAAGAGACACACCCCTCGCCTCAGATCAGGAAGATTCCACTGGGAATCAATCCCGGGCAACTGGCTCCGCCGGATGAACATTTAAAAGCTCAGGCCAAAAGAAATCTCGGCTTTGATGCAGCTGACGAGCGAGTCAACATACTCGTCTTTGGCCGTATCGCCCATTATTCCAAAATGGACATCCTTCCGCTATTACGCGCCCTACAAAAGCTCTTTGTTTCCGGAATTGAACGAACCAAGGTGCGGGTCATGCTTGGCGGATGGATCGACGAAGAGGATGATTTTCCGGCCACCCTTGCCCAACTGGGCCGCAACATGGGTCTGGAGCTTACCATTACCGGACGCCCTTCTGATGAAAAGAAACTGGATCTTTACCGGGCGGCGGACATCTTCGTTTCCATCTCCGACAACCCCCAGGAAACATTCGGCCTGACCGTACTGGAAGCCGGGGCTTCAGGACTTCCGGTCATTGCTTCCGATTATGACGGTTACAAAGATCTGGTCGTCCACGAGGAAACCGGACTGCTCATCGATACCATCGGCCCCGAAGCCACCCCGGATCTCGACGTCATGGCTCCGTTATGCTTTGACAATCATTACCATTTACTCATGGCCCAGCAGACCGCTGTGAACACCCCTAAACTGGCGGCAGCACTGAAACAACTGATCAACGATTCACAATTGCGTATTGATTTGGGACAAGCCGGAGCAAAACGGGTCCGCGAAAAATTCAATTGGACCCAAATAGTTGAACAACACATAACCCTTTGGGAAGAGCTGAATACGGTCCCGGTGGACGGGGAAGCATTGCGAGACATACTCCACCCGGTTCAGGTCCGGCTGGGGGAAACGTTCTCCCATTATCCCACGGAAGTCTTAACCCCGGAAACAAAGCTGGTCACCGGAACCACCGGAATGGCTATTTACAAAGGCCGGGAGTTCCCCCTTATATATAAAGGAGTGGACAGAATCCTGAGTGAGGAAGTTATCCGCAAGATGGCCTTTTTTGCCCGCAAGCCGCTGACTGTTGCTGAGCTTGGAGAAAAAATTAAATCAATTGCCGGAGAAATGAGTGATAATGACGCCCGATTCCACATCCTCTGGAGTCTGAAACACGATATTCTGGAAAAAGTATGTTGAAACGGAGCATAGTGCACCATACCATCCTCAAAAAAAGCGGTGGTGCCGCAAAAGTAGCCCTGCAACTTCATCAGGGACTGCTTGAACAGGGACATGACTCGCAGCATTCCTTCGAAGCCTCAGAGATTTCAAACGACCAATTGACCAGCCCGCAGGATGCCGCTCAGGCAGTTCCTGAAAACAGCATCGTCCACCTGCACACCTCCAAGGACCCTGCGCTCTTCCTGCGTTCCCTGGCTGCTAGTTGCAAGACAGTAATCACCCTGCATGACACTCAGATGATTACCGGAGGCTGTGCTTCAACCATGGACTGCCCGGAATTTGAACGGGAATGTAGCCACTGCCCGAGAAATTTTCCGGATTCCCAAAAAGTTCGCCAGGAACGCATCGCGGCTATTGTTGATTCAGAAGCCATACTGGTCTCCCCTTCAAGATGGTTGAGCAAACTTGTTCGCAAAGTCCATCCGGCTTTAAAACCCAAAATTATCCCCAACGGCATACCGTGGCCAGACAGACCTGCGGACAAAAATCAAGCCCGGAGGGAACTGGGGCTCCACCCCGCTTCCAAGGTAATGCTTTTCGTGGCCCACGGAGGAGTGCAGGCTGCCTACAAGTCTGGTCCGCAATGGAAAAAATACTGGGCAACAATCAAGTCAGCAGTGCCCGAAGCCCTTTGCTTTGCCATCGGAGGCATCGAAAACAGCAGGGACGGTGATTTTATATCCATCCCCTACGTGGACAGCACGACCCTTGCAAAATTTATGAGCGCAGCGGATGTGCTGGCCTACCCCACTCTGGGCGACAATCATCCACTAATCATACTGGAAGCCATGGCCCAGAGTCTTGCTGTTGTAAGCTATGCTGTAGGCGGTGTGGTGGAACAGATCTCTGACGGGGAAGACGGTCTGCTGATCCCCCCTTATGAAAAAACACTTTTTACCGAAAAGGTGATTACGCTGTTGCGACATAACAGGACAGCAAGGGAAATGGGCAGCCGGGGTTTTCAGAAAGGAAAAAAACGCTATTCACATGTGAGAATGCTTACCGACTACAACAAAATTTATGACAAACTGGTGTAATTGGGATTCACGTGTTATTATTTTACTTATTTTTTCAATTTTTACCAAAAGCCAGTTGACTTTTTTTCCTGTTTAAACTGGAACTAAACTTACTAATCTAAATATGAAGATGAAAAAAATCTTTCACAAACAAGCATTTCAGGCTAACATTAATTTGAGCAAAAGTTGCTTTGTTATATGATACAGGCTTGATACATTATTTCCCCAGGGGAGGATGCCAATGTCCCAAACGAATATTCTACTTGAATCAGGCACCAATGAGCTTGAAATAGTTGAATTTTATATTGACGAAGTTGACAATGTACATGACGGTTCAACCCGCCGTAACTACTACGGCATCAACGTTGCCAAGGTCGTCGAAATCATTCGCTTACCTGAGTTGACCGATATGCCTGATGCAGCAAACGATGCTGTTCTGGGCGCATTCGATCTCAGGTCGGAAATTATCCCCCTCATCGATTTGAGCCGCAGAGTCGGTAAAAACAGGATCGAAGACGAAGCACCCAAGGTAATAGTCACTGAGTTTAACAAGATTTCCACTGCCTTCCTTGTTTCCGGCGTGACCAGAATCCACCGCATCAGCTGGGAGCAGGTAGAAGCACCGAGCAGACAGGTTTCCTCGCTGACCGCAAACTCCATCACCGGAGTGGTCAAGCTTGAAGGACGTATTGTATTCCTGCTCGACCTTGAAAAAATCGTTGCCGACCTCAACCCGGACATGGATCTTACCGATGTGCCTGAAGCAGACTTGGTCGACAAGATCGAAAAACGTCAGCTCAAGGCCCTTATAGCCGACGACTCCACCATGATCCGTCGCATGATCGGCCAGATGCTCGAAGATGCCGGATTCCGGGTAACCAGAACCCATAATGGTAAGGCCGCCTGGGACAAGATTGTTGAATGGAAAGCAAAAGCTGAAGCCGAAGGCAAAACCATCAATGATTATCTGGACATTATGGTCACCGATATTGAAATGCCGGTCATGGACGGTCACAATCTGACCAAACGCATAAAGGATGACCCGGAATTGCGCCACCTCCCGGTACTACTCTGTTCCTCTATCATCACCGATACCCTCTTTCACAAAGGGGAATCCGTTGGTGCTGATGACCAGATTTCAAAAGCTGAAATCAACCAACTGGCCGAAAGAGTATTTAAGCTTATTGAAAAATTCGGCAACAAATAGTTTACGCTGAAAAAGACAACTAAAATCCCCCGCAAAGTTTAACTTCGCGGGGGATTTTTCTTATGCTTCAAAGTAAAATACTTATTTAATCCAAATCAAAGAACACTGCCGCCCGGTCTGCTTTTCGCGACGGTAGGAAAAAAAACTATCAACCATGGAATAAGTACATAGATCAAGGGAATGGATATTACGCCGGGCCAGACCTGCTTGTACTAACTGGTCAATAGTCAGTTTCCAGAGATCAACCGTACTGGATTGCTTATCAAAATAATCATCAAATCCCGGACCGAAATCAGATTCAAAATTGACAAACTGAGCCACAGCAGGACTAAGACTGGGACCACGCACCGCCAGAAGGTCTTTAGGCTCGCAGCTGTAACGTTCACAGATATCCGCAACACCTTTTCCAGGAAAATTAATTGCATTTCCCCGCCAGCCGTTATGCAGGCCGGCCACAAAATCACCATTTTTATGAGCGATCATAATTGGCTGACAATCAGCGGTCTTAACCACAAGGGCATGCCCCGCTGCAGTGGTGGCCAGACCGTCTCCTTCAAGACTGGGAGAATCTGCCGGGGAACCTTCCTCAAGATCATAATGCATCACATCCCCATGGATCTGAATGCATTCATGCCAATGGGAAACACCAAGGGTAGCAGCCAGCTCTGTACGGTTGGCACGTACATCATACGGATCATCCCCAACATCGTAAGAGATATTGCCTGCATTGAATGGAGCCTTGCAGCTGCCGCCTTCTCTGGTACTAAAAGCAACCGAAACATTATCCAGCCCCGGAAAAACAAACGGTATAAAACTTATCTTTGCCATATCAATTCCTTATCAGTGCAGACAAGCTGCACATTTTTATCCCACGGTTCCACGGGAAATCCTTCCACCAACTGAAAATCATAACAGACTCCGACGGAAAGAAATCTTTGCTTCTGGGGACGGGCCAGAAAACGATCATAGTATCCGCCTCCAAATCCAATGCGGTAACCACTTCGATCAAAGCCCACACCGGGAACCACTATCAGGTCCGGTGACACCACATCCGGGAATTCACAACGAGTCCGGCAGGGCTCCTTGATGCCGAATGAACCGGAAGAAAGATCAGCCTCAGCGCGAACCACGCCGAAATCCATCTGCCCCGGTTCGTTCTTACGACAACAGGGCATGAAAAGTCTTTTGCCGCTGCTCCAAGCATTTTCAAGCAGAAGACGAATATCGACCTCATTCCTGATGGGCCAATAAAGCAGCACTTCCTCTGCACGCTCCCACTGTTCAAGAGACAATACCGTACCCACTATATTGCGGCTCATGGATTCCACGTCCGGTCCGCTCAGGACAGAACGTTTTTCCAACAATTGCCGTCTGATAATTTCTTTATCCAAATCTGCCACCTGTTCCTCAGTTTCAATCATGGGATAAGAAAACTAAGCACAACTATGCAACAAAGATCAATCACCAAGTGCGACAATAACGAAAATATACTCTTCCCAGCCAGCGCTCCCAGTGGTCTGCCATTGGTTTTTGAGATCATTAATGATATCCAGTGGACTTCTGAAGCAGTGTAAAAATCAACAACTGAGCCATGTACAAACGGAGGCAACATGCCTGAATCCAATAAAAAATGGATTGCTTTCGGTGATGTACACCAGAGCCTTAAATTCATTGACCTTCTCCCGGGGCTTGAAGAAGCTTGCGGAGTGATCATCACCGGAGACCTGACCAACCACTCCCCGGCCGGGACAATTGAAAAGATCTGGGACATCGTCTACAGCAAGAACAAGAATATCCTTGCCCAGCTGGGCAATATGGACAGAAGCAATGTTACTGACTTTCTTAAGGAAAAAGGTGCAAACCTGCATTGCGAATTCCGCGAACTTGCTGAGGGCATAAAGATCATGGGCGTAGGCTGTTCCATCCCCACCCCTTTCGGGACCCCCAGTGAGATAACTGAGGAAGAGATGTCCAGCTACCTTGAAGAAACTCATGACCGTCTCGGCGGCTACGAGCAGCTGGTCCTTGTGGTTCACGATTCTCCTTTCAATACCAAACTCGATGTCCTCGGCAATGGAATGCATGTGGGCAGTAAGTCCGTACGCACATTCATAGAAGACCACCAGCCGGACATCGTTCTCTGCGGCCACATCCATGAATCCAGCGGAGAAGATCACATCGGCAAATCCCACATAATCAACCCCGGCATGGCTTCCGGCGGCGGGTACGTACTCGTCTCCATTAAGGACGGCAAGCTGAATGCAACACTTAAACAGATTTAACCATGAGCAAAATAAGATTTATATGGGTCGGTAAAATCAAGGAACCCTTTTTCCGCGACGGTTGCGCCCATTATACTAAGAAACTCGGCCGCTTCCACAAGCTGGAGGAAACAATCCTCAAGGATGCCCCGGGCAAGCTGCCGCCAAAGGATAAAGTCCTGCACGAAGGCAAATCCATCATATCCAAAGTCAAACCCTCGGACCTGCTCATCTGCCTTGATGAAAAAGGCAAGGAAATGACCTCGGTGGAACTTTCCAAGCAGCTGCAACGCTGGACCGAGGACCCGAACCTGACCCCAACTTTCGTCATCGGAGGTCCTTTTGGACTGGCTGATGAAGTTAAGAACGCGGCGCGGGTCAAACTTTCTCTGAGCAAGATGACCCTGCCTCACGAACTGGCCCGGACCATGCTCCTTGAGCAGCTCTACCGCGCTGCTTCCATACTTCGTGGTTCGCCTTATCATCATGTTTAAGGCAGGAATTTGATGCGCTTTGCGCTTTTGAAGAACTATGAGATGCCTCTGGCGGCTCTCCGAGGGCGCCTTCAGCGTGACCAGAAGGGCTAAGCCCCTCTGGACTCCCTAGTTGTTTTATACTGAAGTAACTATAAATTTCGTGCGATTTACCCCACACAACCGGAGATACAATGCTTAAGATGGATTACCTTGAAAAACTGGAAGAATACATGACTTCCGGCGATATGAAATTTGAATTTGATAATGGAACCGAAGAGAAACGGTTTGAAATTCTCGACTTCCTTGAAAAACTTATGGACGTGGCAGAGATCGCCGACGAACACGCCACCAAGCTAATATTCAAAGGCGGTTTGCTGGATGCACTTTCAGGAGCGGGGCAAAAAGAAGAGAAGTAATTCTATTACCTTAAAACACCCAAAAGCGGCCTTGATTCAGATAAATCAAGGCCGCTTTTATTTTACAAACTATCTGTAATATTTTTTGCCTACCCCCAACTACCGCGAGCCCGTCGCAAGCACCAGAAATAATGCACTTTGCCACCGGCCTTATACTGCATGGAATCTTCCAGATCATGCCCCAGCTCTTCCAAGTCCTGAGCGGACGGAGCGGGATCGTTTGAAAGAATCACGATCCTGCCTTGCGGTGCAACCATTGGCTTTACAAATTCCAAAAGCTCTTTCCAAGGCATGAAAGCCTTGCTCAGAATCAAGTCAGCGGGAAGTGTTTCCTGCGGAAACTTTTCCGCCCGGCCCTGAAAAACCTCGGTGCGTGGGAGCTTCATCATCCGCAAGGCAGTGCGCATGAATATACAACGCTTCTCGCGCGATTCAACCAGATGATAATCCCCGGCCTGCCAAAGAGTACGCAGAGGAATTCCGGGTAATCCGGCCCCGGCTCCCAGATCTAGGGAAACGGGATTGTCTGGCAGATCAAGAGAATCCAGAAAATCCGCCAGATACAAACTGTCGATAATCAAGGAATGAAAAACTTTCTCCCATCCCTGCGGCCCGACTAAATTCATGGACTTATTCCACTTGACCAGCAGGGTCAGGTAATATGCCAAAATCCTTGCCTGATCGGTTGCGGCCTTGAACCCTTCATCCTGCGCCGGATTATCCTTAAGCTTACGCCCGGACTTACTTGCCGCACCCAGAATATCCGCTGCACTGATATTTATTTCCGCCATTAGCCCTCCTTGCTGTTCCCGGCAGATTGCACACAAAGCCCGTCCTTGGCAACTCTTTGCCTTTTGAACACCGCGCGAATGGAAATCAGCACCGCAATTCCACACAAAACAGCAAGAGTGAATAATGAAAAACGCATCACGGTCAGGTAGTCCACTGCGGTTTCAGGGCAAACCGGAGCCTTACCCATTATAGTTGAAAGGAAAATAGCAATGATAACCATACTGAAAACCATACCCAGAGTTCTAAGCCCCCCGGTAATTGCTGAAGCAAAACCGTAGCGGGACGGTGGAACACTGCCCATGAGAATGATCATGTTCGGGGATGAGAACAAAGCAAACCCCACTCCCAGCACCACAAACATGGTGTACAAGTAAAAAAGACTGGTCTGCGACGTGACCATGGCTCCCATGACGGTTCCGACAGTACAAGCGACCATACCCAGCAGGGCCAATACCCGCGGGGAAAATCTATCCGCCAACCCACCGCAAAGAGGTGACAGCACCGCCTGCACAACAGGCTGAATGACAAGAACCAGTCCGGCATCATGGGGTGTAAACCCCTTAACGGACTGCATGTATAGGCTGAACAGAAAAACGATACCGAAGGTCCCGGCATAGTTGATGAATTGAACCAGAGCGGCATCGGAAAAATCCCGCCTTTCTTTGAACAGGGTCAATTCAACCAACGGAAATTCCGTCCTATCCTGCATGTAAACAAATAACGCAACCCCAAATATCCCGGCTATCAACGCTGCTGGTCCGAACCATCCGGCACCGAGACTGGTTCCGCCGAAAACAATTGCAGCAATAGACAAGGAAATGAGAACACTGCCGGAATAATCAAATTTTTCAGTCGAAGAACGGAATTTTCCATTAAGGTTGCGGTAGGCGACATAATATGAAATTCCCAGTGGAAACATACTCAGGTAGTAAATCCAACGCCAGCCCAAATGAGATGTCAAAAGACCTCCCACATATGGTCCTGCGGAAAGCCCAACATAAACAGCAGCCACAGCCAAACCCATGGCCTTACCGCGCTCCTCCTTAGGAACAGAATTCGTCAGCAGAGCCATGTTGGTGGCAATACACATTCCCCCAACTATACCCTGGATCATACGCAACACGATTACGGTATCAATATTCTGAGCAAATCCTATCAACAAGGTAAAGACTGCATACAATAGCACTCCCAGCCGAAACATAGGCTGCCTGCCGTGCATGTCAGCCAACCTTCCAAAGGGCAGCAGCAACGCGGCCACACTGCCTATATATACAGATTCCACAAGACTAAGATCCAACCCGCTTGCTCCGAACTCAGTTCCCATGACAGGCAGGGTTATACCCACAGCCGAAAACATGAAAGGCATAGTGAACTGGGTGACCGACACAGCAAATATTACGGCTCTTTTCTTTGCATCATCCATTTTGTACTCCTGAAAAAATCTATAAATAATCCCAAACACGAGGCATATCGAGATTTTCACGACTTCTATCAATTACTTTGACCATCAACTTTATCAGCATCTCAGATTCTTCTTTTGTAAGGCCGGACATCATTATCTTATTACTTTCAATTAATTCACGATGTAAGTTTTCTCGAAGAGCCATGGCCTTCTCAGTGGGGTAAACCAGCTTTTGACGTTTATTCACAGGGTTTTCTTCCCTATAAAGCAACCCCTGCTTGACCAATTTTGCCACAGCCCGGGCAGTAGCAGCCTTATCCACGCTCAAAACCGTGGACAATTCATCCTGCGACCTGCCCGGAAACCGAGTTGCCTGCATGATAAAGCCGACCTGACCGTAGGTTATGCCTATTGATTTAAGCTTTTCAGCGAGGATAGCCTTGTGCAGCCTACCCATCTGACTGTTCATAAAACCGAATGAAACGTGTTTTTTTAACATCTTCTTTCTCTTTGTTGATCAATCAACCGTTGACTAATCAACTAAGCACAGACTTTTCATTCGTCAATGAAAAAAACAAAAACAGTTGATTCGCGCAAGAACGTATGCTCATATGCTTTAAAACCTACTCAATTATTAACATAATACCTCAACTGCGAATCAATCGGAACTACTAATGGCAAATGTCCTAATTATTGATGATGACCCGTTTATCGGAGAACTGCTAATCGCCATAGCCGAAGCCCTGAACCACAACGGGGAAAAAGCCCTAACCCTTAAAGAGGGCATGACCTTAGCCCGCGAAGAACGTTTCGACGTTGTTTTTCTCGATGTAATCCTGCCTGATGGTAATGGGCTGGACGCCCTGCCTGAGTTGCAACAGCTGACTAACATGCCGGAAGTTATCATCATCACAGGCAAAGGTGATTCAAAGGGTGCGGAACTAGCTATCAATTCAGGAGCATGGGACTATATTTCAAAACCTGCCAGCCAGGAAGAATACATGCTGCATATGAAGCGAGTCTTCCAGTACCGCAGCGAAAAACAATCCTCCAGTCCCAAACTCGGACACCACAATATTGTAGGACGCTCTGACTCAATAATGCGTTGCCTCGGTCAGGCCGCTAAAGCAGCCGAAAGTCATGTGGGAGTACTCCTGCTTGGAGAGACAGGCACAGGCAAGGAACTCTTTGCCCGGGCTGTGCATGATAACAGCATGCGCCGCACTGGGCCTTTCATAATTGTGGACTGCGCATCCATCCCTGAAAACCTTGTGGAATCCATTCTATTCGGTCATCAGCGCGGAGCTTTCACCAGTGCTGACAAAAGTCAAGAAGGACTGATTACCAAGGCAGACGGTGGAACACTTTTTCTTGATGAAGTGGGCGAACTGCCTGTTTCGATACAAAAATCATTTCTCAGAGTATTACAAGAGCGCACTTATCGTCCTGTTGGAGGTAATGAAGAAGAACAAAGTGATTTCAGGCTGGTAGCGGCAACCAACCGTGATCTTGAAGCATTGGTCCAAAACGGACGCTTCAGGCAGGATCTGCTATACAGATTACAAGCCTTCAACATCGAGCTCCCCCCCTTAAGACAGCGCGGCGAAGACATCCACAGACTATCCCGCTACTACCTTAACAAGCTGGCAGCTGATTTTAATGCTTCACCCATTGCTATATCTGATGAATTTCTTGATGCACTCAAGTCATACCCATGGCCGGGGAATGTGCGTGAACTATTCAATGTACTGGAACAGGTTTTCACCTCAAATCCCGGTGCCGGGGAATTTTTACCCATCCACCTCCCGGTTAGACTGCGCGTCTCAGCGGCACAGGCATCAGTGCTCCCTAAGCAGGAAACCCGTAACAGTCTGACCTTGATTAAAGGTAACAAACCTCGCAAAAACCAAGGCCAAAACGAAGAAATTCCTTTACCCAAAATCAATGTACCGGATGTTAACAAACTCCCGTTCTTTAAAGAATACCGGGAAGAAGCGGTTAAAAATGCGGAAAAAATTTATCTTGAGCAATTGATCCTCCTCAGCCGGGCAAATATGACGGAGGCAGCTAAAGTATCCGGGATTTCGGTATCCAGACTTTACGCCTTGCTAAAAAAACACAATATCAAGAAGCAGTACTCAGTCGAGCAATAAAAATCCCCTGCGACTCATGGTAGCAGGGGATTCATTTCTGACTGATTTGTGTAAACTATTTATTCCATAGAGCTGATATTAAAAGCTACGGAATAAAAATGATGAGTGAAATCAACGTATTCTACCGGAACATTTTTAGGTACTTCAATTCGCGCCTGAGCGAAGTTAACGATGCCTTTGATACCACCGTCCACAAGATAGTTTGCAGCACGCTGCGCCCTTTCAGGAGGTGTAGTAATGATTCCGATCTCAAGCCCCAACTCTTCCACTCTTGCCTTGAACTGGCGAGTGCAGACAACCTCAAGCCCGGAAACCACTTCCCCGATTTTATAGGGATCGCAGTCAAATGCAGCGCGAATGGAAAAACCGCGCAGAGCAAATTCCTTATGACGCAACAAAGCGCGCCCGAGGTTACCGACGCCAACAAGAGCACAGCCCCAAACCCGGTCAACACCGAGGGACTGCTTAATTGAAGAGATGAGTTCGTGCACGTAATAGCCAACGCCACGCACGCCAAATTCACCGAAATATGCCAGATCCTTACGAATCTGAGAAGGATTGACCGAACATGCACGGGCCAGTTTCTCAGAGGATATAACCTCTACTCCGTCCCGTTTGAGTCCTGTCAAAACCTGTATGTAAACAGCAAGCCTTTTAATGGTCGCTTTGGGGATATTCTGGGTTTTCACTTTAGTTTCCTATTTTCCATGACAAATGCACTTGCCCGAAAAGTCTCGGCTGGTAGTTTAAGGCTCTTAGGTCCGAAAAGACCAACACCTTCCCTCGCAAGTTCGCTCACTCCCTTACTGGAGAGTGGATGCGAAAGCAACCTTTTCCGCCACCTTCCATTAGATTTATATATACTAAAACCCTTGGTTTCGGCTACCCCGTTAACCGCATAATATTAATTTATGCAGGGGATTATAGCCTTAATGCCCGTAAAACCCCGATACTGGCATCAAAATATGTGAAAAAATTAACAATACTTGCGGAAAAAAAAGGAGGTCCGAAGACCTCCTTTAAATATTTCCAAATCCTTAAGACTAACCGATGAGGGGGTTAGCGAAGAGCAGGATCAGGTTAACAACGAGAGCGTAAATGGCGAGGGATTCTACGAATGCCAGGCCAAGAATCAGAGTAACAGTGATTTTACCACCAGCTTCGGGGTTACGTGCAGTACCTTCACAAGCAGCTTTCAGACCGAGGCCCTGACCGATACCACAACCAGCAGCAGCGATAGCCATACCGAGAGCGGTAGCAGTAGCGGTTGCGGAAGCAACTTCAGGAGCTACGCCAGCAGCGAATGCTGCACCAGCAGCGAGAACCAGAGCCATGGTGTTCAGAACGATAAGCAGAGCTTTACGCATTGTAAAATCCTCCAAAATATAAGTTTATTTAACAGGTCGTTAGACCATTTCCCCAAAATTAAGTTTGCCTAAATCCTAGTGAGCTTCTTCCAGAGAACCTTTCAGATAAATCATGGTCAGCATGAAGAAAATGAAAGCCTGGATAACCTTTGCCAGCATGAACAGGAAGTACATGGGCAGGGTGGAAACTACGGGAGCAAGCAGGAACAGAAGTACGAGAACGATTTCTTCACCCCGGATGTTACCGAACAGACGCAGTGTAAGCGAAAGCGGACGGGAGATGTGGGAAACCACTTCGATGATAAACATCAAGGGAGCAAGAGCCGGAATTGGGCCCATGAAATGCTTGATGTAACCGGCCCCATGAAGTTTGAGACCAATATAGTTGTAATAAAGAAAAGTACATACAGCCATCGCTGCGTTGGTGTTGACGTTCGCAGTAGGAGCGTCAAAACCGGGAACAAGACCCATGAGGTTCAGTACGAGGATGTATACAAAAAGAGTACACATGAAAGGGAAAACCTGACGTCCGCCCTCACCGACGTTACTGACGACAAAATCTTCCAGTCCCCCGATGATGATCTCGGCAAGGTTCTGCACCCCGCCAGGAACCAGACTGAGCCTTCTGGATACGATGAAACCCAGTACAAAAAGAACACTCATTCCGAACCATGTGTACCACACGTGGTTGGGGATGTGAGTTCCCAGAGCATTATTAAGCTCTGTCATGATCAATAATGGATGTGGTAAACCTCCAGCCATGATCCTTATGCCTCCTTCACTTTTTGCCGTAACCCGGCTACGCCCCAAAATATCGCATTCGCAACTACTGTACTAAGACCTACCAGAAGAGCGGTTATGGAACACTGCCCCCAGACGATGAGTCCGTAAATGGCCAACCCGGATAAAATGAGTCGACCGTAGAAGCGAATCAACAAGGACACAACCGCGCCCTTGCGCATATAAGCCAGATGCTGACCGAACTTGGCCAGCGACCAGAAGTTGAACGTTACTAGAACCGCTCCTGCTGCCAAACCCAGTGCCCAATGGGCAAACCCGATGGATAATACGGCAGCGATAAAACATGTTCCAACAGCAAGATACAATTGATTTCGTACCAAACTGCGTACGTCCGGATGAGTGAAGCCCCGCCTGTGGAGGAATGATTCAGTCTTCTGATTTATTTTCATTGGTTTCAGGAACTTTCCCCTGATCCTTTTTTTGAATGCGCTGAACTTCATCGAATACATTCTTGAAGCCGGCAGCGATTCCGAAACACAAGAAAACAATTAGAAGCCAAGGCTTCGTTCCCAACCATTTATCGAGATACCACCCGATACCCAACCCGACAAAGGTGGAGACAACTAGATGAGTTCCGATCGTTGCGGCATTGCCGAGCAGATCAAAAGTCTCTTTATTCCCATTTAAGAAGAACATGTTGCTTCCGGTCCTTTATTTTATCCGGGATGGAATTTGGTGCGCAAAGCGGACTTTGCGCAAACCTTCACAAGTGAGTCCCGTCTAGCACAACCCCCAAATAAGAGTCAACGGATTCTTTATCCAGAAGCCCTATTTAGCTGAAATATTATTCCAAAGATCAGCAGAGGAACCCACCTCGCAACTAAAATCACCTGAATTTCATAGCCCTGAATAGACCTGTATGCAACTGCAAAATCAATTTTGAACGTATATTCAATTCATTTTTCATCCACATTTCTCTGTAATACACTAAAATTATGACCATTTTATATTTGTAAAAAATTTCACAATCAGCAGCCGCAGTAAAATCCAAGCCAAATCAGACGGAGTGACTTTTTTTTCATATCAACGTAAGTCTTATAACTCTAACCGGATACAGATTTAATACAGGATGAATACAAAAATATGACTATCAATGAATTGACACTGGACAGACTCAGCTCCAGACAAGAACCGTCAGAAATTAAATATATTTCCAGCAACGAAATACCCGAATCAAAATACGATTACGACCAGTTCCAGCCCCGGGCATTACAGGCCTTCCGCATGGCCCTTGCCATCAAAGGGACCTGCCACAACTTATACCTTTCCGGTGATCCCAACCTCGGCAGGAGCTACTTTGCCCGCGAATATTTCCAACTGCGTGCCGCAAAACAGGCCACTCCGCCGGACCAGCTTTACCTGCATAATTTCTCCCGACAGGACCATCCCATTTCAGTGAGCCTTCCTGCCGGACGGGGTAATAAATTCAAAACCGCCATGTCCGAAACGGTTTCTCAGATCAAGGAACAGCTTCCCACATGGTTTGAGCGTGAGCCGCATGTAAAAGCCCTTGAACAGATATCCCGAACCTTTCAGGATGAACGGGAAGACCTTTTCGGCAACATGGAAGAGTTGGCCAAAGAACGTGGCTTCAGCCTTGAGATTGACGATCACGGTGGACTGACTCTGATCCCACTGGTGGAAGGCCGCATCCTAAACGATGACGAATTTGAACGCCTTGACCCCGAGGTGCGCAAGACTCTGCGCAATGCCGCAGATGACCTGCTGGCTGAAGTGACCACCATCCTGCGCCGCATCAGCAAGACCGAAGAGGGTTTCCGTAAGGATGAGCGCAAATTGCATCAGGACTCCGCCAAAGAGTTGCTCAAAGACCTGCTGGCTCCGCTGCATGAAAATTTTGATGAATTCGAAAAAATCAAAAGCTATCTGGGTGACCTTGAAGAAGAACTTCTTGATAATATCGAGCTGTTCATGCCCAAGGAACCGCAGGCCGCATCTCCCATCCCCGGTTTGCAACTCCCTGAAGCCTCCCCGGTGGAAGAACTTTTCTCCCGTTTTGAAGTTAACCTGTTAGTAGATAACAGCAAAACCGAAGGTGCCCCGGTGGTTATGGCCGACCACCCGACCCTGTTCAACCTGCTCGGTTCCATTGAACGTGAATCCGAAATGGGAGCCCTGTATACTGACTTCACCCTTATCCGAGCCGGGGCTATCCACAAAGCCAACCATGGATACCTGATTGTCTATGTCGATGATATTTTGAGCACACCCTCCTCATGGGAAGGGTTATTGCGTGCCCTGCGCACCGGGCAGGCCAAAATTGAAGATCCTGGCGACGGCGATCAGGTCCGCACCAAAACCATTGAGCCGGAACCCATCCCCTTGGACCTGACCGTGATCCTGATCGGCTCTGAAGAAACTTACGAAATATTATTATATAACGACGAAAGATTCGGTAAATACTTCAAGCTCAAGGCTCATATGCAGCTCAGTGCTGAGCGTAAACCGGACAATGTAGAACGTTTTGTCCGGGTGTTGGGCAAGATTATTCAGGATTCTAAACTACTGCCCTTTGAACAAGACTCATTGGCACGGGTAGTGGATTATTCCAGCCGTCTTGCTGAAGACCAGAAAAAACTTTCCCTGCGCATCCCGCTAATCAAGGAAATGATGGTCGAAGCATCAGCATTGGCAAAACTGGACGGCAAAGAAAATGTGGACCTTCCCGCATTGGAAGAAGCTATTTCCATGAAAGACTTCCGCTCCAATCTTTATGAAGATGAATACATGAACGAGTATGACCGCGAGGTCATCAAGGTGGAAACCTCCGGTGAAGGTGTCGGACGGGCCAACGGACTTTCTGTTACCCTGTTCGGTAATTACGAATTCGGCCTGCCGCACCAGATATCCTGCACCATCGGCGTAGGTCATGGCGGGATTCTCGACCTTGAACGCGAAGCCCGCATGGGCGGACCCATCCACACCAAAGGCATGATGATCATCAAAAGCTATCTGGTGGGACTCTTTGCACAGGACAAGCCCATCGTACTGACCGGGAGCCTCTGCTTTGAGCAAAGCTATGCAGGAATTGAAGGAGACTCCGCGTCCGGTGCCGAGCTAGCCTCATTGCTTTCCGGAATTTCCGGGGTGCCCATCAAATTCGACTACGCCTTTACCGGGGCGGTCAGTCAGTCCGGTTCCATCATGGCCGTAGGCGGAGTCAGCCGCAAGGTTGAGGGTTTTTTTGAGGTCTGTCGCCGCAGGGGCTTGAACGGAAAGCAGGGAGTTCTCATTCCGGCCGATAATGTGGTAAACCTCATGCTCAGGAGCGAGGTTGTCCAAGCTGTGGAAAATGGTGAATTCCATATTTACCCGGTCAAAACCATTGAAGAAGCCATTTACATCCTCACCGGAACGGAAGCCGGAGTCCGGGATGAAGACGGTAAATTCCCGGAAGGAACGCTTTACCGCAAAGCTGATGACAGGCTGGCGGAACTGGCAAAACTGGCCAGCCTTGCAGAATGTAAAAAATAAACCCGACAGGAAATTCATATGTCCAACTCATGGATAATGTCCAAAATACCTGAGTTTGTTCGTGACACATTCAGGGATTTCTGCCTTGCGGGCAGTGCACTGGAAGAACAGTTCGAAACATTCGACCGTGAAGGCAGTGTCAGTTTCGAAGTTCTTGACGACCTTATCGGAACCAAAATGAACAAAGGGCTGCTCTGGCGCCTCAAGGACACTGCACACCTGCTTTTCCGCAATGAAAAAGGTGACCCGCTTTCAGGCCGCTTTCTGGATTGGGGCATGGGCTATATTTTTCACGAAGCCTTCAAGCTGCGCGAGGATGCCTACCAGAATCTCAACTATGCTCCTCTTTTTTCAAACTTACGCGGCAAAGATACCACCCTGCCGGAATCAATGATCGGACAGGACTTTGTTCAGGTTGTTGAGCAGACCGAAGAAAGTATGGAAAGAGAAATCAGCCGCATAAGATTTATTATTGCCCGCTGCCGTAAACTCTTCCCCATTTACCTGAAAAGTCATAAGGAAAATGCCCTTCTAGGCAGGCTGATCTTCTCCCAAAACCATCTTATTCTTGAAGTCTTTCGTGAAGAATATGAAATGCTTATCGACACAATATACGAAGAAGAACCTGAGATGCTTTATGTTCTTGCCTCCCGGAGCCTGCGCCTCGGAGGCTGGATGAAAAAAGCAGTAGAAGCCACCGGACTGGCATTTAAATTAAACCCGAACAACCCTAGGGTGTTGCAAGAAAAAGAAATTGTTGATAATTGGACGAAAACAGTTAAAGTATAACTATTGCCGAACAACGGGTACCCAATACTAAATTTCTAATAGCAGGAGGCCTTGAAAATGAAAAAACTGACTTTGCTCGCAATCGTATTCAGCCTGATGTTTACATGGGGATGTGCTAAAAAGCAGGTCCAGCAGGAAGATGTTGTGGTTGTTGAAGAAACTGAAGTTGTAGTTGTTGAAGAAGAACCCGCAGCTGAAGTTGTTCCTCCGACTCCCATGGAAATCTACGAAAGTGAGTACAAAACTCTGCCCACTTCACACGTAGTAACCAAAGGCGAATGCCTCTGGTGGATCGCTGAATACCAGCAGATTTACAACGATCCTTTCATGTGGCCCCTTATTTACAAAGCAAACAGGGACCAGATCAAGAACCCTGACCTGATTTACGCAGGCCAGAGCCTTGAAGTTCCCCGCGCTGGCTTCACCCTTGACGAAGTTAAGGATATCCGCAAGCAGGCAGGCGCCTCTTGGAAAGCTCTTCAGCCCGCTGAGAACGCAGTTGTTCCCGGTGAAATGAAAGCAGCTCTCGGTTACCTGTAGAAATACAAGTAGATTTAGATTTTTAAAAGCCCGGTTTCCACTAACGTGGAAACCGGGCTTTCTTTTTTTCTTTCTCTTGAATCACTGTGTAATTACAGGCTATAGTTAAAAAGACTGGTTCCCTTTTTATACAGGTGAAAAATGAAATTTCTAAACTGGCTCAGATCGGGATTCGGCAAGCTGGTCATTGCCACAGCCCTGCTCCTCATTCTAAGCACGCTGGCTTTCTACTGGATAGAACTCAGTGAGGGTGAGGACGCACGGATATCCCATGCTTTTTGGTGGGCCATCGTAACCCTGACCACTGTAGGATATGGGGACATGGTGCCGACCACCGTACCCGGTAGAATCCTCGGCGGGCTGGTCATGATCTCCGGCATCGGGCTGGTTACATCACTAACCGGTAATATGGCTTCCATGCTGGTGGAGCAGAAAGCCAAAAAACGCAAGGGGCTGCTATCAGTGAAAGCCAGTGACCACATTATCATACTCGGCTGGAATGACTACGCCTTCGGGCTGATCGAATCTCTTACCGAACAAACTGCTTCCAAAAAAATGCAGTTGGTAATTGTCAGCGACCTTGAGAGCCAGATCAGAGATGAAATCGCCTTCAGGCTAGATATGGGTGAAAGGCTGAATTTTGTGCACGGCACCATCAGTCAGGCCAATGTCATTGCCAGAGCCAACCCGGACGTGGCCCGCAATGTCTATATCGTCTGCCAGAGCGGACTGGACAGTAAGGAGTCCGATCAGCAGGCCATTTACGCGGTACTGGCCCTGCGTACTTTAGCCCCCAAGGTTCCGATCTATGCGGAAATTGCCCGCCATGAAAACAAGGAACACCTGCTCCGGGCCGGAGCCAATGAAATTCTAGTACGTGGAGAAATTTCCGGGCGTATGATGGGTATGATGGGTGCCAGCCCTTCCATGTGGTCATTTTTTCGCAACCTGCTCGGCATAGGAGAATCGGGCAAGCTTCAGTTCCGGACATGTAATGCCGAAGAACGGACAATGAACTGGGGCGAACTCAGTTCCAGAATCAAAAACAACAGCGGCGGTCTTCCGGTTGCTGCCTGCAAACTGGGTAAGAACCTGACCTTGCAGGACGTGCTGGATGAAGGCTCCGCACTGGACCAGTTCATCATGGAACTGTTCAAAAATTCCGGGCAAGATACTTCGCTAGGCATGCAGGGACCGAAAGTACAAATGAATCCCCAAGATGATGAGCCCATGGCCGAATATGACGCCCTGCTGGTGATCAGCTCTTCGGGAGGAACCGAGCATGGCTGAATACTGGCAATCCATACCCCTTTTCCAGAACCTCGATGAAGAAGAACTGCAACAGGTAAAATCGATCTTTGCCAGTATTGCGGTCCGCTCTGGCACGGAAATCATATCCGAAGGTGAAGAAGGAGACGAAATATTCATTCTTGTGGATGGAAAAGTCCGCATAACAAAAGCCATGCTCATGAAAGGCATGTCCCTGCCCCTTAGCGAACTGAAAAATCCCAACAAAGTATTGGCAAATCTAGATGACAGCAGCTTTCCCATGTTCGGGGAAATCGCACTTATTGACCGTGACCAACGTTCGGCAACGGTCACAGTGGTGGAAGACTCGGAATTTCTGATTACCGACCGCATGAAATTTTTTGAATTTGTGGGGGAACATCCGGCCATAGGTGGAAAGCTGCTCATGACCATCGGCAAAAGACTCGCTGCAACAGTACGCCGCAACAACAATGAACTGGTTAAGCTGACCACAGCTCTGGCTTTGGCTCTTTCGCGGAGCAGTAGGTAGCGACTGTAACAGACACGCCGGAAAGAATTACTAATACCTGTATGCGTATAGTGATTTCCTTCCGGCGATCAAAACAAACTCTAAGAGTGTTATCCCCTGATACGACGAAGTTCTACCTTGACCTTGTTGCTGGCGTTGGGACATTCCCAGACTTGAACATCTGGATCATCACTAAATGGGAAAGTTCCTCCCAGCTGCAACGTAGTCACCCACCCTGCAATATTATTGTAAAATAATCCGCAGAAATCACCGCACCTATGGGTGCTTAGTTCAAATTCATCACCAAGCTTCATTTCAATAGTACAATTTCCTTTGATCTCAATAATTCTCGCTACAACCTTATTACCGATAGCTGGAAACTTAATAGGCATTGTTTTGCTCCTTCAGTATATTTTGATTTACGTCGATTGCGACAGCAATGACTAATTATCTAAAGGAGCAAATGGGGAAATTCTGTAGCGAAAGCTACATCAAAGACTTTTTAGTGTGATGATCTTATTTTTAGAGCTAATTCTGCCATTAGAGACCAAAGCCTGCATGGCCTTGGTAATACTGACCCGATGTGCCCCAACTAAAAATGCAAGTTCTTCGTGGGTCATTTTAAAAGGCAGCTTATAGACATCGCCAATCCTGAGCCCATGTTCTTTAGAAATGCTGGCAAGGACACTGTAAAGCCTATCCTCAAGACCGACCTCCGCGATACTCTCAATCCTACTGGACAGAGACGAAATTTTACTGCTCATAGATTTTATCACATTAAGCCCGATCTCCGGATTTTGGCGGATAAGAGATTGAAAGCTACCAAGATTAAAACCGCAAGTTATTGTTTCCTCTATTGCCCAGGCACTTACCGGATAAGTTTCGACGCCCGAAAAAAGATCTTCACCAAGAACATCACCATGTTTTCTAAAATCGAGAGTCACCTCGGTTCCGTCTTCATTAACTTTACTAAGTTTAATTCTTCCCGACCTGACAAGAAACAGTTCATCAGCCACCCCTCCCTGACTGAAAACAAGCTGCCCTTTAGGAATTTCCCTTCTAAGTCCGATCGTTTGCAACTCCTGAAGTTGGCTTTCAGTAAAATGGTCGAATATCCACAAATCCTTTAAGCATGCGCTTGTTCCAGCTGAATCCCCTGCACCGCATTGATCACAGATACATTCCATACGTGTTGACCCTTACTTTTGTTAAAAACATTTCTGCCCAAGAATTTGTCACAGCATAAACGTACGGTCCAGTGTTTCCGGCGTAGCACTTCTACAATATCCCACAGGAAAGATATAAAATTAATCACGCCCTTTTATATGTATAACAATGACTGCTGGACTTTAACGCATTCAACAACTATGGATGGGTTACCGATTGCTTCGTCAGGGCATCGGTAATTAAAGACTTTTCATATGACGGAGGCACAAATGTCCAGATATATACTTCTGCTTGCAGTCCTGTTGCTGGTTTTTCCCGCAGGCTGTGCAAAAAAAAGAATTTATTCCACTCCTGCAGTTACCCATCATAAGGTAAAGAAACAGGATTCCCCGAATGTAGTTAAGCCGGTTCTGAAAACAGATCCATACACCGTGCATGGCCAGAGTTATGTACCGCACCTCAGTTCCAAAGGGTACAAAGCTCAAGGGCTCGCTTCATGGTATGGTGACGATTTCCACGGCAAAACAACTGCCAACGGCGAAACATACAACATGTACGCCATGACCGCCGCCCACCGCACCTTGCCCATGGGCACCATGCTCGAAGTAACCGACCGCTCCAGCGGACGTAGGACCATCGTCAGGGTTAATGATCGCGGTCCTTTTGCCGACCCTGATTTAAGGATTATCGACCTTTCATACGCAGCAGCTTCTAAGCTGGGGATTATCAGCAAAGGTCTTACCCCTGTTGAATTGCGGGCTATTGAAGATGTAAATGTGGAGCCTGTGGAAGCAACTGAAATAGTAGCAGAGACAGCGGCTCCCGACGAAGAAGCCGTTATGGAAGAGACAGTGCAGGCCGCGCCTGAAGTTGAAGAAATAATAATCACAGAGCAAGCCACCGCGCAGGCTCATTACTACATTCAGGTAGGCGCATTCACCGATAGCGACCGGGCTCAGAATGTGCTGCAATCGCTACGCGACGGCGGCTACAAGGAATCCCGCATGGTGGAAGTGGATGTAAACGGTCAGAAATTCATGCGTGTTCAGGCCGGGTACTTTTACAACATTCCTGCTGCTGAAGACGCCATGACGACTCTGGGAGATGAATACGGAAACGTGATCCTCGTTACCAAATAGTCAACGATCAAATTTGAATGAAAAAATCCGCCGTGTCGCATGACATGGCGGATTTTTTTGTACACATCGATTTAAAAAGACCGCGCGTATTTAATAAATTGCACAAAAGTATAAAACAGGAGCCGGGTATCTCCCAGCTCCCTTGTTTCATTGCAAAATATCAAACAGGGAGGAATCCAGACCGCAACAAAGGCGGCCTCTCACCATCTAGTTCAATTCAGCCCTGAACTTGCGGGAGAGTCTGAAGACAACAACCTTACGTGCAGGCAGGGTGATTGCTTCATTGGTCTGGGGGTTACGTCCCTTACGAGCATTTTTGTCGTAAGCTTCAAATTTACCGAAACCGCTGATCAACATGGCGTGATCTTTTTTCACAGCCTGCTTCATGATGTCGAGGATGGATTCAACCAGATCCTTGATTTCAGCTCTGTTCCGGTCAGTCTTTTCGTAGATGTAGTCAACAACGCTGGCTTTAGTAAGGGTGTTTCCGCTAGCCATTTCCTTTCCTCCGTTGTCCCCGGCCCTGTGGGCAGGGGCGGCGGGTTTAATGTTAACCGTGAAGGCAAAATGCCGGGCACGGCGATTCAGGTAAAAGGCGTTATCGTTGAGGATAAATTAGTACTAATTTATCCTATTATCATCTTTTCTATCTTCTGGGCAAGGACGTTTGCCTCATCCATACTTTCATATTCACTCTGATCCCAATGGACGAAACCGTCTTCTTTAAATCTGGGGATAAGGTGAAAATGGGCATGAAAAACAAGCTGGCCTGCCGCTTCATTATTATTCATAATCAGATTCAACCCATCAGCTCCGGTAGCCTTGACAATGGCATCCCCGGCAAGCTGGGCAGCGGTAATTATATCATGCCCCAATTCAGCGGGCAGATCCCAGATATTCTCACAATGCTGCTTAGGGATAACAAGTGCATGGCCTTTATTAACCGGCCCGATATCCAGAAAACTGAGCACTTTGTCAGTTTCATAAATCTTGAAGCAAGGGATTTCCCCGGCCACAATTTTACAGAAAATACAATCCTGATTACTCATAATAAATACTGCTGTTCTTAAGTTGCATGTTAGAACAAATAGTCTTAAACCGATCCTGAAATCTTCAAGAGACAGTTATATTTAAATAAATAACCGACCACGTTTTTTAAATCAAGCTAATTTATTAAACAAAGGCATGATTTGTCTAATTTTTTTACCTGAGCAACACGAAATTATGCACACAACAACATTCAAACATCCGGAACCGGTACATCCTAAGACACGCATCTGGCCGGTTTTCATGCCTTTTATGGGCTGCCCGTCGAAATGTATTTATTGCTCACAAGACAGGCAGACAGGGACAGGAGCTAAGACATTAAGCGTAATATATCAAGATCTTAAACAGGAAATCCCCACCTTTTTTGCTGAAAAAGACCGCGATCCACTTGAACTGGCTTTTTTTGGCGGAACTTTTACGGCCCTTCCCTTTGAATGGCAGCAACGTTTTGTCTCACTGACGGCCGAATTCAAAGAAAAGGGATTTTTAACCAAAGTCCGCTGTTCTACCCGTCCGGACTGCATCAAACAGGACCAGATCAAACAACTGCATGAAGCTGGTCTGGACATGATCGAGTTGGGTATCCAGAGCTTTTCAGCAGAAGTGCTACGCCGTTCCGCTCGTAATTATTCCCCGGAAACCGCAATCGAGGCTTGCCACACTGTCCGTGAAAACGGACTGTCACTGGGCATCCAGCTGCTGCCCGGACTGCCCGGCTCACAACGAGGCGACTTCCAGCGCGACATCAGCCGGACTATTGAATTGAACCCTGATGCCGTACGCATTTACCCCTGCCTGACAGTCAAAGGAACCGGACTTGAAAAGCTCTACCGAGCCGGAAAATACACCCCGTGGTCCCTAAGCCGTACGGAAGAAGAGCTCGCCCCGGCCCTGCTACGCTTATGGATGCATAAAATTCACGTCATCCGCATCGGCGTGGCCCATGAAGACGGCTTTGAAGACAGCATCGTGGCCGGCCCGGTCCACCCTGCACTGGGCCAGAAAATCAGGTCCAAGGCTCTCTACCTATACCTGCGCTCCCGCTTAGCCATGTGCGGATCAGCTCCCAAACAACTGATCGTTCCGCAACAATATTCCGGCGAGTTCTGGGGACATAAATCCAATCTGAAACCACTTTATGCCAGAATCGGTATTTCTCCTGACAACACCTCTTTTGCAGCAAGACAAATTTTCAAGCTCATCTGTAAATAACTGCTCATGCTGTTGCTTTTAGTAATTATTACCGATAGTAGAAAGTTATAGTTTTGGAAAGATCTTTTCCGAAGCTGTAAAATAAGTCATATTAATGAGAGCAACATATTTATTGTTGATAAGAAGATCAGTACCCGCATGATTTAAGTAGGATCAACAAGGAGATAAGAATGAGCACCCTGAGCGCAGAAGAAAAATACCGCAATTTTATACCTGAAGAGAGCCGTGAATATCTTGAAAAACTCTTCGCCGGATTCAAGCGGACTATCACCATCGAGGTATACACCACGGACGGCGAACACCGTGAGTATAATGATTTCACCCTCAATATCTGCCGGGCATTCAACGTTCTGAGCGAGAAAGTTGAATTGCGCGAATATGCTGTTGAAAGCGAAATGGGCAAAAACCGCAAAATCATCACCACCCCTACCGTGCTCATATCACCGGATGAATATGACATCCGTTTTCTCGGTGCCCCTGCCGGAGAAGAAGGGCGCGCTTTGGTTGAAGCACTCAACCTCGCATCCAAGGGCGTCGACGCTATCTCCGATTCCACAAAAGAAATGCTTGAACCGCTGAATGAAGACAGGATGATCAAAGTCTTTGCAAGCCCCACCTGTCCCTACTGCCCGGGTCAGGCCATCAACGCATTTAAAGCCGCAGTAGCCAGACCAGATAAAATTTCAGCATGGAACATCTCCACACTAGATAATGAAAACATGGCCCACGAATATAATGTAGGCTCGGTTCCACACACTGATATCAATGAAAAAGTCACCTTTACCGGACTGGATCCGGAAGAAAAATTTATGCTCCAGTTGCTTTTTCTCAAGCCTCTTGAAGAAGTAATCAAGGAACAGAAAGCCGCAAAAGAAGAAGCTCAAGAAGAGACAACTTACGAAGACATTGATCTGGCCATCATAGGCGGCGGACCTGCTGGAATGAGTGCCGGAATTTACGCCAAGAGGAGCGGTCTAAGCTGCATCATTCTCGAAAAACAAGGTATGGGTGGACAGGTGGCCCTGACCCCTAAAGTGGAAAACTACCCCGGATTCGCCAACATTCAGGGATTCGAACTGGTGGAAATTCTCGGTGCCCATGCCCGCGAATACACCGACATCCATCAGTTTGCCGAGGTCAGTGATGTCAAATACGGCCCGCGTATTGATATCACCACCGAAGAAAAAATATACCGAGCCAAGGGCGTTCTGCTGGCAACCGGAGTTAACGTGCGCATGCTCGGAGTTCCAGGAGAAGACAAATTTTACGGGCACGGAGTCAGCTATTGCGCCACTTGTGACGGAAATTTTTACAAAGGCGGCAAGGCAATTGTAGTCGGAGGTGGTAACACCGCATTGACCGACGCTCTGCATCTCAAGCATCTAGGAATTGAAACCACCGTCGTTCATCGGGGTGACAAGTTCCGGGCCGAGAAAGTCCTGCAAGACTCAGTTAACCGCGAAGGAATCGAGATCATCTGGAACAGTCTGGTTACCGAAATCATCGGCGACGATCAGGTGGAATCAGCGCGCATCATCAACAAGGACGGCACTGAAATCATCAAGGACACTGATGTGGTCTTCGTCGCCATCGGGCATACTGCCAATACCGAGCTTGCTGAAAAGCTTGGCGTTGAGTTGCGATCTGACGGTTTCATCAAAGTCGATCCCACCCAGCGCACCAGCGTAGACCGGGTCTATGCTGCCGGGGACGTGACCGGAGGCGTGCGCCAGATCATCACCGCAACGGGGCAAGGGGCTGCCGCAGCACTGACCGCCTTTGATGATTTCACCCGGCTCTTTGATGACACCCAAAATTCTGACAAAAATATTTGGTAGCCTTCGGCGACCCTGCCGGGGGCCTTAAACCCTTTTGAAAAAGGGTTTAAGAATCCCAAAACTTTTCAATAAGCTTCGCATATAGTTTATTAAAATAACTTTCAAAAAAACAACCGCAATAGCTTGAATGCTATTGCGGTTGTTTGCGTTTAAACTAATTAGCTCGCCAAGCGGCGAAGCCCTACTAAAAGTTTTTTTGGAGAGTCCAGAGAACCTATTTTTTCCCAAAAAAAGGCTCTCTGGTCCCGCTGAAAGCGCCGCCGGAGGCATTAATTTGGCATCAAATCCTGCCTAACTTCTAGGAAGTTATTCACTGTGCGTCCAAGTCCGACCGGCTCCTGATACATTAGCCAATGAGTGGCGTTTTTATAACGTACCAGCCAACTTCCTTTGACCTGCTCTGTAATTTCAACACCCAAGGGTTCCGGCAGAATGTCATCATCCAAGCCGGTAATAACCAGCGTAGCTTTCTGCAATTCCCTCAACCGTGAGCAGCAACCAGGCCAGACTATCATGGCATCGGCCTGCGCCTGCACAATTGCCGGATCAGGCGGACTTGCCGGGTGTGGAAGCCTTTTATAGGCATCAGGATATTTTTCGATCCAACCGGGCGGGAAGAAATGACCGAGTAATTCTTTTACATCCATCTTCAACAACTTGCGGGTGATATCCGCAACGGGCTTTGCGTCACAGGATGCCCCCAAAAGGACCAGCTTGCCTACTTTTTCAGGATAATTGAGAGCCATTTCCTGCGCGATAAGCCCGCCCATGGACCAGCCAAGAACATCAGCCTGTGCGTAACCGAGTTCGCGCAGCAACCCTGCGCTGTCCGCAGCCATGCGTCTAATGGAGATTTGCTCAGTTCCATTGCTGGAACCGCTCATGCCCCGGTTATCAAAGATAATCACCGTATGCTCTTTAGCCAGTTCACGGACAAGCCCTGCATCCCAGATATCCATGGTCCCGGCAAAACCCATGATCATGAGTAGAGGCGCACCTTCCCCGAATGTACGGTAAGCAATCTTTACATCATCCACCTGAACCTGCGACTTGGGCAAGGGGGTGAGGTATTGCGCGGAATCGGGAAGGTTCTTATGAACACACCCGACCAGCAGAAGCAAAAGCACTAAAGGCATGATCAACCGACGCATAGCAAACTCCATTTTTAGGATTCTACGGCAGGATACCCTTCATCATCTTTTTTGGAAAGCTGATCGGTTTCATCTTCCATTGCTGAATCCGTTACCCCCTCTTCATCCGCAACATGATCAGCCTCTTCAAAATCATTTGTGGACTCTATGGATTCGGACAATTCCCGCACTCGATCTTCAGACTGCTCACTTTTCACGCCCTGAACATTTCCGAAATGATCTGCAACAACTTCATTACGCACTTTGGTTACGCTGAACGGCTCACCTTTGCTGACCAGCACAGCCACCCGATGCATGAAATCACGGATTGCGGCTGCCTGATCACGCTGATCACTCGAAGCATTTTTGCTGCGTTCGCCGATTTCGCGTAACCCGTTAACCATAAGCCGTGATTCAGGATTCTCCTTGAGCATGAAAAGAGCGGCCAACATGGATGCATCCATTTCACCCAGGCCGTCCACAATGGCTGCGTATATCTGGTACTCCTCACTGATTTCATCATTGATTACCGCCTCTACAACTTTGATCAATGCTTCATCGCTGCCCTTTTCCCCTTTACGGCTGAAAATAAGCAGCCACAGGGAACGAAGCTCAGCTTCAAAGCCGGAATCAAGAATATTTTCAGCGGACAGACTGCCTTCCATGAATCGTTTGAACAGTTCCCGGCAGGCCATGTTTATGCGCTCTTCTTCAGCCTGCACCTCGGCCCTCTCACGTAGCTCTCCATCAGCCGCCAACATTTCCGAAAGTTCACGGCGCATATCATCATCTTTCAAATCTTCCAGCTCCGCTTCAAGCTGCTCTTCGTCCATATTGCGCAATGAATAAAATTCCTGCTTCATGTGCTGATTCCGGGCCAGCGGCTCAAACATTTCGTAAAGACGTTCAAAGTGACCTTCGCCCAATTGATCCTTCCAGCTTCCACACATAATCAGCGCGGTTATAGGGTCCTTCAGGCCTATTGTTTCCAAGGCACCGGCATACATGGCCTGTTTGACCGTAATCAAACGGAGTTGCAAAAAGTCGGGATTACTTCCCCGGTAAAGCCGCAGGATTGCCCCTTCCAGCAGCCTTTCCCCATGCATGAGTGAAGCTGCGTCGGGACTAAGATTAACCGCCTTAAGCACGGAATCAATGGTCTCGGCGGCTGTGCGCTCTTTCCAGTTCTGGTATTCCTGACTCTGGTGACGAGCCACTGCATCCACTGCAGTCTTGCGCCGGGATTCCAGAATATCCATAAAGCGGGTCCGGCATTCTTCATCGGGCAGCGCATCACGCAACCTGCCGCCCTCTTCGGCAAAATAATCATTAACTTCAAACACTGCGGACTGGGCATCCCCTGCACGCAGCTCCATCAGCCCGGAATCAGGGTCGGCAAGTATCTCCTGCAACCCGGATTCAAAACGGTTGTAAGCATCCAACACCCGTAAATCGCGCTCCTCTTCTTCCCGGTCACGGGCACGCTGGAGCAATGCTGGATCAATATTCTCCCGTAAACTTAACATTTCCAGCTCCGGGCTGACCCCTCGCTCTTTTTCAGTCCCGAACAAACCGTCTGCGGACTGACCCTTTAAAAAATTTCCACCTTTTTCACTTGCTACTTTCATTGTTACTTTCTCCTATTATTGATTAATTTAATTGATAAAAAACCATTTACAAGAATTGAAAATAACAACAGGGGCGGACCTGAGTCAGTTGACTCAGGTCCGCCCCTGTAAAAAATACAAGACGGACGACCTGTAAAATACAGGCCGCCCGTCTTGGCAATCTTAAGAATCTCAATATTCTATCCGGGTACATCCACTACCCGGACGAACTTTGGGAGGTTTTAAACCCTTTCAGGAAAAGGGTCAAAATCGGCAGCGGTAAACATCCCGAACCGCTGCCGATCTTTAGTAATTTATTAGGATAACGCCCTTAAAATAAATTCATATTTATTTTAAGAAAAAATCAAATTTATAAATTTGATGGACGCTACAGTTAGATACCGCACTTAGCCATGTAGTCGATCAGGTCGGCCAGACGGCAGGAGTAACCCCATTCGTTATCATACCATGCGTAAACCTTGGCAAGGTTGCCGCCCTGTACAACTGTGAAGTCTGCTTCGACGATACCGGAACGGGGATCGGCGAGGAAGTCGGAAGAAACAAGAGGCTCTTCAGAGTAACCCATGATTCCGTTGAGTTCGCCTTCAGCAGCGGCTTTCAGAGTAGCCTTGAGTTCTTCGGTTGTGGTGTCCTTCTTGAGCACTGCAACGAAGTCAACAAGGGATACGGTAGGTGTTGGTACACGCACGGAGTAACCTTCGAAACGGCCGGCCATTTCGGGGATTACCAGAGCAACAGCTTTAGCCGCACCGGTGGAGGTGGGGATCATGTTGCAAGCGGCAGCGCGAGCACGACGCAGATCCTTATGGGGCTGGTCGAGAATACGCTGGTCGTTGGTGTATGCGTGAACAGTGGTCATCACACCTTTATCAATACCGAACTTCTCGTGCATGGTCTTAACGATAGGCGCGAGGCAGTTGGTGGTGCAGGAAGCATTGGAGATAATGTGGTGTTTCGCGGGATCGTAATCCTTGTGGTTAACACCCATAACAACGGTGATATCTTCTTCCTTTGCAGGAGCGGAGATAACAACCTTCTTTGCGCCGCCTTCAAGATGCTGCGCAGCGGTAGGTCCGGTTCTGAAAATACCAGTACACTCGATAACGACATCAACACCGCACTCACCCCAGGGGATGCGGCGAGGATCACGTTCCGCGAAGTTTTTGATGGTGTAGTCAGAACCGATGTACATGGTGGTTCCTTCTACTTTTACTTCTGCGGGAAATTTACCGTAGTTGGTGTCACGTGCGAAAAGAGCGGAGTTTGTTTCAATATCGAAAAGGTCGTTGATAGCAACAACTTCAACAGTGTCGCGATGTCTTTCCCAGATGGTCTTAAGAACCTGACGGCCGATACGGCCGAAACCGTTAATACCTACTTTTACTTTACTCATTATAAATTCCTTATATTCAAACGTCTTATAAATCGTCGACGCGGTAGATGTAATCGTTTGCCAGTTCGCTTGCACGCTTCAGTGCGCTATACATGCGGGCATTTTCAAGAGCGAGACCGGAGAGGTCTGCAACGCACTTGAGGAAATCCAGTTCCTCTTCAGAAAATTCGCGAAGCTCAGCGGAGTATACGCGCAGAACACCGATAACTTTTTCACCACGTGCGGTAAGGGGAAGAACGACCAGAGAGCAAAGACCTTCCTTGACTGCTTCTTCAGGATACTGAAAGCGGTCATCCTTTCTTACATCGGGAATGGATACGATCTTGCCTTCAAGAACTTCCTGGTCCAGACGGCTTTTGGAAACCTCAACAGGACCTTTCTTTTCGTACCGTTCGCTCAATCCGTAGGATGCATCTGCTTTCAGAGTTTCACCCTTGCGATCGAGAAGTCTGATAAAACAACCTTTCAGTTCCATTTCAGTTGCCACTTTTTCGGCAATACTGTGCAGAACATTTTCCGGTTCCAGACTGGAGTTAACAGCTCTGGTGATTTCAAAAATTGCTTTGTAGAGTCTGGTTACACCCATTTCTCTTACCTGCCTTGTTTATGTTTAACCGAAAGGGCCGCAAATTAAAGCGGACCTGCGTATCAAGTTCTGGGTTAAATTCTTTCTAACAGATTTGAAAACCTTTTGCATGCAAAAAATGACCACTTTCTAACATTTCTATGTTTTTTATTCCTAAATGTTTTTCGTTTATGAAAATTTTATTCACTTTTGCTATGCATAACTATACACCAATTATTTATAAACTAAATAAAATTAAACACCCTGAAAGCATTGCAGATTAGCAATTTCTCATCAAGTACGATTAGAAAATTTATTCAATAAAAAAACTGATCCGGGATTACGAGGAACTGGATTGAGAAGGGTTCGGTTTAGAAATATCAACAACCACCCGGAGAAGAGACAGGTTCAATAATAGCAGAATCCGCCCTGACAGCAACCACTAAAGTCACAAACAAGGCACAGCAAAGAGAAGAACTGACAATGACTCAGAATTATGAGGTTGCCTTACGCAAGGCACTGAGAAAACGGGAACGCAGAGCATCGCTCATCAACCCTTTTTTCACCGGAGAAAGCTTAAGGAATCCGCCCAGCAAGGAACGCATGAAGTCCTCGCTGCGGCTGTTTGGGTTATCAAAGATAAGATTTTGTAATGTTCCACGCTCAAGAGTTTGCAGGATAACCCGCTCAAAGCTGTCTTCAGGGTGGATAACCCGCTGTTCGCGTTTATCCATCTGCAAAGCCCCTGTGGGACATTTGAGGGCACAAACTCCGCAGCCAAGACAAATTTCCTTGTTGATCTGCGCATATCGACGTGACTTATCTGATCCGGGAACAGCTTCTTTATAAATAGTAATGGCGTCGACAGGACAAGCCCGGGCACACTTGCTACAACCGTTGCAGTCGGCAAGCTCAATCTCGGCAATGAAGGTAGAAGAAACCACAATGCCCGGATAGCCGGAAGACTTAATTCCGTTCATCAGGTTGCAGCAGCACCCGCAGCAGTGGCATAAAAATCCGGCATTCTCACGAACATTGTCGGTGGTCAGGGTAAAGCCCATTTCCCGTGAGCGGACCATTATATCGTCCATTTCAGAACGGGATATCTCACGAGCAAAGTCGTTACGGATCAGAAAGTCGGCGGCCTCGCCCATGGAAGTACATGTTTCCAGATCAATACCACATCTCTGCTTGCCAAGGTGCATTTTTTCATGGCGGCAGGAACAGAGGCTGACCGCAAACCGGTCCTGCTGTTCCACTAGAGCGGAAGCTTTTTCGTAATCGAGCACTTCCACATGGTCCACATTGCGGATGGTCCCCTCATGAGGTAATGCACGCATGATGGAAATCTGCTCGTTGTTGCCGAAATTGGCTTCAAAAAAGGACTTGTCCCCGAACATATAATTATTGAACAGCTCAGCCCATTTGGCAGAATCAAGTTCACCCTTGGTGCGCATCATGGTGAATTCGAAAAAACCGATCACAAAAGGACTGATCATATAAAGATAGCGGTCCTTTTCCCAAAGATCGCAGACCAGCCCTTTATGGCACATGGATTCTAGCATGGGACGCAGCGCATTTTCGCTCATTCCGGTCAGCTTTGAAATTCGCTCAATTGAAGAGGGGCGGTAAGGCATACGCACAATAAGCTCCGCTTCCGCAAGAGAATAAAGAGCAATGAGCATTTCACGCATGGAATCGGACCACGGCATACGCACAGTGGTTCCGTCCACTTTCCCACCCAGCTGACGGTAAATATCTTTTCCGATGATGTGTCCCATAAAAATTTGATCTACATTTGCTAAAAAGCATTAGCAAGAAATGAATTAACTAACACCATATCCAAGTTCTTTAATAGACTTGGTCATCTCCTCGTGAGAAATCCTTTCCCCTCTGTTCAGTTCTTCTAATCCTTGCTGAACAGCTTCTTTGAAATAGTCTCTACCATCCAGAACTTCTTTTAAAATCCCAAGCCCCTTGCGCAACTGTGCAATATCCTTGGGCCCGCTCAAAGAAAGCCTGATATTGGCTGGAACGGGACCACCGCCCACAGCAAATTTCTCAGCTCCGAAAATATTTAATCCGGCTTCACGGGCGCGAGACTCAACCATATACCCC
This sequence comes from Marinifilum sp. JC120, assembly GCA_004923195.1. Taxonomy (NCBI): domain Bacteria; kingdom Pseudomonadati; phylum Bacteroidota; class Bacteroidia; order Marinilabiliales; family Marinifilaceae; genus Marinifilum; species Marinifilum sp. JC120. The sequence continues at coordinate 59,172 of RDSB01000018.1, forward strand.
TTCCATGGTTCGGGTAGGGATAGCCAAAGGAAAAAACCTGACGGATTCGCCCCCAAACCCATTCCATCAAGCAGATCCTTTACCGCTTCAAAACGACGACGCGCAGCCTGACGCTTGAGCTTGACGGTTATATCCGCTGTTCCATCCTGAATCCATTGCGAAATAAGCTCCACGTTAAGCGGCGGAGTCATCCAAACAGAATTGAGAATCGCGTGAGCCAATTGCTTGAATCTCTCACCCTGCGCGACCATGAAAGCCACCCGCAAACCAACGGCAATGGATTTGGAAAGTCCGGCAATGAAAACACTCCGTTCCGGGGCAAAAGATGTAACCGGAGGCAGATCACTTTCCACAGTCAGTGCGTAAGCATCATCTTCTATGATGGTCAGGTCGTGGTTACAAGCGATCATGGCAATCTGCTCCCGCCGCTCATAAGACATGCACGCGGAAGTGGGATTCTGCACCCCGGGCATGATCGATACGCCATTGATCTTTTCCCGGCGACAAATTGTATCCAGCTGTTCAGGAATCATACCTTGATCGTCCATGGGAACAGGAACCAGGCGGATACCGAGCATATTGGCAAGAGTCTTCATACCCGGATAGATCAGAGTATCGGTAGCAATGCGGTCCCCGGCCCGGAACAAACTGCTCAGGCAACAAGTCAAAGCATGCTGCGCACCGGAGCAGACCAGTACATCCCCCGCCGAAGCATCCAACCTATACCGCTTGGCCCACTGCGCCCCCACTTCGCGATGCTCCGGTAGCCCCTGCGGATCAGTATAGCGCAGAAAAGCATTAAGATTGCGGCGGCGAGTAAGTTTCTTCATGCCATCTTGAATGTCCGGGTCCAGATCATAGAAGGTATTGACCATGCCCAGTTCAATCATGCCCGGTGCGTGCGGCTCGAAGGTGACCATTGATGATGAGGTGATCGCATCAGAAGCGATAAAAGTTCCGCGACCAACGGTCCCGCAGACAAGCCCCCGTTTTTCGGCCTCGGCGTAGCCTCTGGTCACTGTGCTCACGTTCATCTTCAGATCATCAGCAAGATCACGGTGGGTGGGTAGCCTGTCTCCGGGATTAAGTTTCCCGGCATAAACATCACGCTCAATGGCATCGGCCAGAAGCTTGAACTTTGGACGCGCACTTTCTTCCAACTCAGGTATCCATTTTGTCATGCAGACAATGTTTCATTTGACTACATACAATGTCAAGCATATGAATACAATTAAGCAGCAAAAAGCACACAATCATCATTAAACTGCTAGTTATCAACCACGTCCAGTGGTCCCCTTGTCAAGCGTTGTCCGGACAACGCTCAATCAACACACAATCCCCAATCAGCCATACAAAACGGCGAAGCCTATTAAAAGGTTTTGAAAGGGGTGGGGTCTGGGGAGGGGAAAACTTTTGCAAAAGTTTTCCCCTCCCCAGCCGCCGGAGGCATCACCATGCAAGAAAATTTCTGGGCTTTCCTCATATTTGTCATTGTCATGACCGGAACCCCCGGACCGGGCAACATCGCATCCATGGCTCTTGGTCAGGCAGTTGGCTTCAAACGCTCCATCCCGTTCCTATCAGGCTTGGTAATCGGCGGCATGACCATGGATCTGCTAGCCGCCATGGGGCTGGCCCAATTGTTCATGACCTATCCGCAAGTGTCAGCAGTTCTCAAAATTGGCGGACTGATCTACATCCTCTACCTTGCATGGAAGGTGCTGAACATGCACGCCAATGCATCCGGTCAGCCAAAAGCATTTAAATTTGCAGAAGGTCTGGCCCTGCATCCTCTGAACCCGAAACACTACGCCATGACCGTTTCAGCATTCGCCCAGTTTGTTGACCCGACCGCAAACCAATTCACGGAAATCATGATCTTTGTAGCCACTTTCACCTGTAGCGCGGCCCTCTTTCATTCTTTGTGGTGCTTTGCAGGCGAATCATTCATGAAAATGCTGCGCTCCCCGGCAGTACGCCATACAGTAAATATTTCCATGGTGGTACTCATGGTGGGTGCCACGGCCTATGCCCTTTACAAATAAGATGCCTCCGGCGGCCCTACCGGGGCTCTTAAACCCTTTTGTTAAGGCGTTGCCACATGGGACGATAAATTGCTATCGAGTAAATCGTCTTAAAAGTAAATTCACAGTGAGGATAAAATATTATGAGTATAAAAATCGGATGGATCGGAACAGGCGTCATGGGCGGCTCTATGTGCATGCACCTGATCAAAGCAGGCAACGAGGCATACGTCTACAACCGCACCAAATCCAAGGCCGACCAACTGGTAGCTGAAGGCGCAAAATGGTGTGATTCCCCGGCAGAAGTTGCCAAGCAGGCAGACATTATCTTCACCATTGTCGGCTATCCCATTGACGTGGAACAGACCATTCTCGGTGAAAACGGAGTACTGGCAAATGCCGACGCTGGAAAAATTATCGTGGACATGACCACTTCCGAACCCGCCCTTGCCCAGCGCATTGCCGAAGAAGCAACCGCAAAAGGCGTAGGCACACTTGATGCCCCTGTTTCCGGCGGCGACCTCGGTGCACGCAATGCCACACTGGCAATTATGGTCGGTGGTGAGCAAAAAACTTTCGATGAAGTAAACCCACTCTTTGAAATCATGGGCAGCAACATTAAACTCATGGGCAAAGCAGGTGCAGGCCAGCACACAAAAATGTGTAACCAGATCCTCATCGCCGGAACCATGATCGGAACCGTGGAATCCCTGCTCTATGCTTACAAAGCGGGCATGGATCTCAATGAAGTAATTGATGTGATCGGCTCCGGTGCGGCCGGATCATGGTCCATAAACAATCTTGGTCGCCGTATTGCGGATGATGATTTCAACCCGGGATTCTTCATCAAACACTTCGTCAAAGATATGGGCATCGCCCTTGATGAGGCCAAGCGTATGAACCTCTCCCTGCCCGGACTGGCACTGGTCAACCAGTTCTATATCTCAGCCATGGCACTTGGTTATGATGAACTTGGTACTCAGGCTTTGTACAAGGTTTTGGAAAAGATGAATGGGAAGTAAGAAAGAATTTGACGCGCTTAGCGCAAACAATTTGCACTTTAATCTACAAATAATTGTTGACTTAATTTAACGATCTACGTAGAAGATTTTCTCCGGCGCCGAGGTAGCTCAGTCGGTAGAGCAGGGGACTGAAAATCCCCGTGTCGGCAGTTCAATTCTGTCCCTCGGCACCACTTGATTAGAATAGCCGTTACAACCAAGTTGTAACGGCTTTTTCTTTTATTCTGGATAATTCAAACTATCCGAACCAATCCCATCCAGCACTTCAGCATAATACTTTGCGGCTTCCTGTTTGGCCTGCGCCAAATCCATAAGCGTGTAATTTCCGCATTCCACAGCGGAAGCACCGGGAACATCGCCTTCAAAATCAGCTGCGAATTTGAACAATTCCTGAATCAGCCTCACCACATCCTTTGAATCATACCTGCCGTTCAGCAGCAGATAGAATCCGGTCAAACAACCCATCGGACCGAAGTACACAACCTTCTCACCATACTCCGCGTGGTTACGCAAAAACGTTGCCCCGATATGCTCCAGTGTATGCGCCGCTGCCGGATCAAGGACAGATTCGTTATTGGGTTCTTTTAATCGCAAATCAAAAGTGGTGATATTCTCAGCCCCAATTTCATCACGACGGGAAACATAAATTCCACGCTTAAGCAGTGTATGGTCTATTTTAAAGCTCTCAATCCTATTCATGTGTAATCTCTCAAACAAAGCAGTGAAGCTTACTAAAAGTTTTAGGAGAGTCCAGAGAACCCTTTTCAAAAGGGTTCTCTGGTCCCCGAAGGGCCGCCGGAGGCAAAATCTTTTCATCAAAAAACGCGATAGCGCATCAAATATTATCAAGCATAGACAAAACCATGCTCACTGAATTAGCGGCAGCCTTCTCCATGCTGGATTCGTAAACCGCACTACTTCCGTCCTCGTGAACCTTGTCTGAAATGGACCTGATCAGGATAAAAGGCACGTTGAACAAAAATCCGGTCTGAGCAATAGCTGCTCCTTCCATTTCCACGGCCATTACATCGGGAAACTTCTGCTCAATCTGCAAAATCTGTTGAGGGGTATGGATAAAAGAATCCCCGGAAAGAACCGGCCCCTGATGTACGCTGATGGTATCCTCGTTGATCCATGCCTTCTGCGCCAATCCGAGCAAAAGCTTATCCGCCTGATATGCAGCGGGCATCTGCGGAATCTGGCCCATTTCGTAATCGAATGCAGTGGCGTCGGCATCGTAATGGCGCACTTCCGATGAAACCACGATATCGCCGATATTGATGTTACCGGGAAATGCCCCGGCCACCCCGGTATTAATCAGGTAGTCGGGCTTAAATTTATCCAGCAGCAGAGTAGTCCCCACCGCAGCGTTAACTTTACCGATTCCGCACAAAAAAAGAGCCACATCCACCCCATTAATTTTTCCGGTATGGTATGTGAACTGCCCGAAATTTTCTGCCTTCGGCTCATCCAGTTTGTTGACCAGCAATGCAAGTTCTTCTTCCATTGCCGCGATAATTCCTATCTTCAAAACATTTTTCCTTTTATCTGTTCCGACAGATCTCACTGCCGTGTTCTTGCTTGAAAGATATACGCGGGCCGTGTAATTAGTAAAATTAATAGTTCTACTTTTTTTAATTACTAAAACTTACTGTGAAGGCAAAAAAAATGCTTCCCGATCTGAACAGACTAAAAGTCTTCTTCCACATATTTAATGAGCAAAGCAGCACCAGGGCAGCAAAGCAACTACACATCACCCAGTCCGGGGTCAGCCAGCATCTAAAAAAATTGGAAGATGAGCTCCAGACAGAACTGTTCACACGAGTCAACCGCAGACTTGTGCCCACTGCTGCCGGAAAACAGCTGTATAAAATAGTACAAGGATTCATGTCTGAGCTGGAACAGGGAGTCCGCCATATCAATGATGGCTTGGATACTCCCTCCGGCCCGCTACGCATCGGCGCGCCTATAGAGTTCGGGAAAATTTACTTACCGCCAGTATTCGGCTCATTCCGGCGCAAATATCCGGGAGTGACCATGCAATTAGACCTGGACGAACCCAAGGTACTCTTCTCCAAGGTAGCCAATGGCGAACTTGATTTCGCCTACATCGACATCCTGCCCTTTTTCATGGACACACCGGGCGGGACTTCGGCCTACTCCATAAAGCCCGTAGTACGTGAAGAATTCGTGCTGGCCTGCTCAAAAAAATATTACCGGGCGCGAATAAACGGAACAAATTACGATCAGTTAAAAAAGCTGGATTTTATCGGCTACAAAGATGATATCGCCCTGTTCCGCAGTTGGTTCAAACTACATTTTGAACGCGAACCGCAACAATTAAACCTTGTATTCATTGCTGACAGCTCCGAGGCCATTGTTTCAGCCATTAAAGCAGGGATTGGAGCGGGAATTACGGTCAGTCATCTGATGAACAGAGAAATCAATGCGGGTGAGATCATTGCTATCCGCCCAGGCAAAGAAAAACTACAGAATACAATCTCTTGCGTTCAATTCAAGGACAAACAGTCGACGATTACAGAAAGAGCATTTCAGGAACACTTACGGATGGAACTAAATAAGAATTATGCGAAATTGGAGTTGAGGTAGGAAAAACGAAAAAGCCCTCATGATAAATCATGAGGGCTATTCTATGCACTTAGTGGTGCCGAGGGACAGAATTGAACTGCCGACACGGGGATTTTCAGTCCCCTGCTCTACCGACTGAGCTACCTCGGCGCCGCTGAGGAGAGATTACTAACTAAACAAGACACGCTTGGCAAGCATTTTTTTATTTTTTCTCAACTTTTTTTAAATTAAGCTTCTCAAGCGCTTCATCAGAGACCAGTTCGCAAATTCTGCGACCATATTCAGCTTTAAGCTTTTCCATGTATTCCGGATCAGTCTTACCCTTCCATGTGCTTACTTCTCGGTAACGCTTGGGAATACTGATCTTCTCAGGGTCGTAGCCGGTGGAAAACCGTACTTTCCAACGCATGGCCCGGACCCTTTCTCCGATAAGATCCATATTATCAGCTATTTCTCCGTAACCTACGGACTTCAAGCACTCGGCAAGGATCTCATCCTTGTAAACTCCACGCCCGAACAAACAGGCGACCATTGAAGTGAGGAATGCCCGACCGGTTTCATCGCTGATCAGGAAATCGCAAACCTCACCAGCATCCTTACGATCATTTTTCTGATCCCATGAATACCCGCCTGAATCCAGATGAGAATGACGGAAACCCAGCCCTTCAGCTACATAAAAAGCTTCCCCGGTAGCATATCCGGCCATTTCCTGCCCCAGAACACAGGCAAAATCCTCGCCTCCGTACTTTGCGGCCGCCACAAGTGAACCTTTGCCCAGTGCGGCATAGAAATCGTTTTCCGCACTGCCGAGGTATTGCACTGCTTTTTTGTAGTTTTCCGCATCACCGAAAGCAAGCGGCACAAGAGTTTCAGCTTCACTGACCAGACCTTTTTCAAAAGCCTCGGTGGCCCATGCAAGAGCAACCCCGCCGGACATAACATCCAGACCGGCCTTTTCCACCTCGTCCATTATGCCCAGTACCTGAAAGGCGTCAGTAACACCAAGCATGGACCCGGTAGCGAAAATGGGCTCGTAATCGTAAGCCACCTGACGGTAGAGATATTGGTTATCCTCCATGAATTTCTCACGCACGAAGCCGATATGGATACAACCAACCGGACACCCGGCACAGGCCGCGTTGCGCAGCAGGGTGTCGTCAGCAAATTTCTTTCCGGTAATTCCGGTTATTGCTTCATCCTTGGTCGCTTGTAAATTTCTCCACGGCAATGATTCCAATTCATTAAGCGCATCAAGGTTAGCCGCAGTCCCGAGGTTGTGATACTTGCTCATCATATCGGTGGCGGTCATCTTCTCGTAAACCTGCTTATAGATCTTGGAATATTCCTTACTTTCCGGCAAAGCGAATGAGCCGTCTCCCTGAATCACAATCCCCTTGAGATTCTTGGCACCCATAACCGCTCCGGACCCCAAACGCCCAAAATGGCGATAAGTGTCGGCATTGATGCAGGCCATGCCCGAAAGGTTCTCCCCGGCAGGACCGATGCGCAGAATGGATCTGTGCCCGGAACCGGGATACATGGAACGCAAAATCTTTCCGGTACTGAAAACATCCTTCCCGGCCAAAAACTGAACGTCTTTCACTTCCAGATGTTTCATACCGAGAGAGAGACAGGATAAACGCGGCGCACGCCCGGCGATAACCAAAGCATCATAATCCGCAAAACGGATGGCCAAAGCAGAACGGCCCCCGGCATGGCTCTCGGCAAACTGGTCGTGATAGGGAGATTTAAATGAACAGACAGTCTTGCTCATCAAAGGAAACAGCCCGGTCAAAGGGCCGATGGAAAAAATAAGCGGCTGGTCCGGGTCATCCCACGGACGATCCGCATGCCCGTATTTTTCAAAAAGCAGAGCACCCAAGCCGCTGCCCCCGGCAAATTCATTGCGCCCGTCGACCTTGACCACATTTCCTTTGCCGCTACCCAGATCAACAACAAGGACTCTGAAGTAATCACGTATCATTATGAGTCCCTCCTCTGGTCTGATTCGACCATCTCAAGACATTCATGGGGACAGTATTCAACACACCTGCCGCAATGGATGCACACGTACGGGCGATCCTTAAGATCCAGATAAATTGCATCCACCGGACAGGCCTCAGCACATTTGCCGCAACGGATACAGATATCCTTTTTGTGAATAACCCCACCACCTTTCTTGCGGGCCCGCATGGCCCCGGTGGGGCAGGCCTCGGCACAGGGTGCCGGGGAGCAGGCCAGACAAACTTTGGCTACAAATCCGGTGGAAAGACCGCCGGAAGAGGCAATCCTGATCCCTGCGGTATTCCATGAGAGCAGCTTATGCACCAGACGTGCACAGGCAAAGGAGCAGGAATGGCATCCTATGCAACGTTCCATACGTGAAGCAGTCAATGTTTTCATATGGTCTCCCAAATTAGATAAATATCATTTACGAACATGAACATTAATTTTTAAAATTTTGATCCTAACTATAATTTTAACACAATGAACACCATACACAAACAGAATTCAAACTGCGCGGAAAACCTCAGATTAGCCTGAAAAATTTGACAGTCGCAATTTACAATTTATATTTTAAATATGAACCATAGATAAAATCGATAAAAATATCTTCTCACTTGCAACCATGAGGGGGAACTATGAGACTTAATGACTCCCAAATCCGGCAGATGGTCATGGACCTTTATCCGGAAATAGAAATGTTTAATATCGGCATGTCCACAAAGTTCAACGAAGAACAGGACACTTGGATCATAACCCTTGGAAGCGATTCAGAATCTTTATCCACTCATATGGACTCTTCGTATGTAAGCAGCTGCTTTAATGAACATAATTGTGTTTACTTCACCAACCAAATGATGAATGTAATCGACAACTACTGCTCCGAAAGCGGAACCTGCTCAATCTAAGTTTTAAAAAAAAGGACCAGCCTGAGAAGGCTGGTCCTTTTCATTTCTTTCTAAAAATCAGCTATTACTTAAGTACTTCAGCCTGTTCCAGATTACCGACACCTTTCCCTTCGTACTCCTTGCCTTTAAGGTTAGCGACCAACAACTTGGTCAGCACGCCTTTGGGTCCGAGTTCGAGAAAGTTGCGCGCACCAGCTGCATACTGGTTGGTGACAATTTCAATCCAGCGCACGGATGAAGTCATCTGAGAACTCATGATCTTCTTAATCTCTTCAGGGTTGGACTCTGCTGCTGCGGTGACGTTGAAATAAACCGGGAATACGGGAGCTTTCCAGTCCAGCTTGCCGAGGTAGGCTGCAAATTCATCAGCAGCTTCCTGAATAAGCGGACTGTGGAATGCGCCACTGACCGGAAGAGGAATAGCACGGCCTTTCTTTTCCTTGATCACAGTTCCGGCAGCCTCAATGGCAGCCTTTTCACCGCTGATTACATACTGGGCCGGGGAGTTGTAGTTGGCTACACGCAATTCTTTTCCGGTTTCAGATGCTCCGAATTCAACGGCTTCTTCAACAGCGGACTGGTCCAGCTTGAGAACAGCAGCCATGCCGTGATCCTCATTGGCAACCTGAGACATAAGCTTACCGCGCAGACTGACAGCCTTGATGGTGTCTTCCACAGAAAGAACACCGGAAGCACCCAGCGATGCGAATTCACCAAGACTGTGACCGGCAGTAGCTGCCGGCTTAAGGCTATCCTTAAGGTAGGCCCAGATGGAAAGGTTTACCACGGTCAAACCGGGCTGAAGGGCATCAGTCTTAGCCATATCAACGGCATTGCCTTCCCAGTAGATCTCACGCAAAGGCAGGCCGGACTCGGCTTCGGCAAATTTCCACATATCCATGGCAGTAGACCATTTTTCAGCAAGATCACGACCCATTCCGGGTTCCTGAGACCCCTGACCGGGAAAAAGTATAGATAAATCAGACATTTTAAATACTCCTTGAATAAACGCCGACCAAATGCCGGACACTTTTATATGATAAAAACTTGTTTATACATTTAGTTATGCGCACTCGCGCGCTGGAAGAGAGCCTATAAAAAGCAGATTTAGGAGCGTTGTTCAAGCTCAATCATTATAAATTCATTCGCGTATTTAACTGGCGTCCTTTTTGCCTGCACAAAATCTTTTTTTTTGATATTTTAATATATATCTCTAAAAATAGTGGAGATCACGCATGTATATTGAAATGGAAAAAACGGGCAGTGCTCAAGCTCTTGAAGCAGTACTAAAAAAAACCGCAAACCGTGACGGGGTAAAAGGAATCATAATCCTGACCTGTGATGAAAACGGATTCACACCGGATAATATTGATTCTTTTCTTAAAGACTGTCCTGTCCCCCTTGCCGGGGGAATCTTTCCGGGCATAATTCACCAGAAAGAAACAATGGAAACCGGCACCATTGTAATAGGGCTTTCCCAAGAACCGAAACTGTCCATAATCCGGGGAATGAGCAATCCCGATACGGACTTCATGCACCACCTTAATAATATTTTCAAAACAGATGATATTTCTGAAACCATCTTTGTTTTAACTGACGGCTTTGCCAGCCGGATTTCCTCATTCATAAATGCCATGTTCATAAACATCGGACTTGAGCGAAATATTATCGGAGGCGGAACCGGATCACTCAGTCTTAAAAAACGCCCCTGCATTCTCAGTAATGAAGGATTACTGGAGGATGCATCCATAATTGTCCAGCTGAATACGCAAAGCACAGTACACATCAGCCACGGCTGGTACCCCATAAAAGGACCGTTTAAAGTAACTGAAGCAGATCGCAATGTAATTAAAACCATCAACTGGATGCCTGCCATTAATATTTATAGAGAAGTCATCCGTGAACATTCCGGGCAATACATAACCCAAGAGAACTTCTCCCGCATTGCCATGTCATATCCCTTTGGAATTTCCAGAATGTGCAACGAACCCATTATCCGGGACCCGGTAATGGTCGATGAAACAGGTGCGCTGACCTGTGTTGGTGAAATATTGGAAGGGGCATTTGTAAACATAATGCACGGCAGCTCAGATTCACTAATTAAAGCGTCAAGCAAACTATCCACATGTGCCACGGAATTCAGCCTCGGAAAAAACTCTACAGGGTTGATAATTGACTGCATATCAAGGGCCTTATTCCTCAAAGACAGATTCAAACATGAATTGGACGCTGTTCATCTTCCGGATATCCCTCTGGTGGGCTTTCTTTCATTCGGGGAAATAGCCACCCAAACAAAACAATCTCTCGAATTTCACAACAAGACCACTGTATTATCCATTCTGGAGGAATTGTGAGTATTAGAATTCAGGAGCAACTGCTTTACGAAATCGCCATGTCTATTGGTAAAAGCATGGACCTTGAAGAGATGCTGGTAACAGCACTTTCAACATACCTTCGTAATTCATGCTGTATGAGCGCAAGGGTCGTTCTTCAAGACAAAGAAGCTCTAAACTTCAGCAAAGTATTCTCCATCCCTCTCAGAGAAAAGAAGCATAGTTTTTTTGATGGTTTTGCTGAAAAAATAGCCAGCTGCCGCACTCAGGAAGATCTCCATAACCTGAAAAAAAGCCTGCCCCTGCATAACCCATTCGAAGGAATACACTATTACCTAATGGATCTCCCCGAAGCAGGATTCCTAATGATCAGCAGGGGAGATTCTCCGCTGCCACACTCCATGCTGAAATCACTTCATAAAATTAACATCAGGATGGCTGAATCAATAATTTCCTGCCAAACCCACCGCCGCAATGAAATCCTGAACATGAAACTCAAAAATCAAATCCGGGAAAGGGAGAAAGCTGAGCAAGCCATATCGGAAGAACGGCGCATCCATAAAGTAATCTTTGAGAATTCACCCTTGGGAATAATTTATTTCGACCATGAAGGAATCATCAGAGATTGCAACCGTAAATTCATAGAACAAATGGGATCAACACGAGAAAAACTGATTGGATTCAACGCTGTCCAGAAAGGGACCGGAGAAATGAAAAAGGCAGTAAAACAGGCATTAAGCGGCGAACCGGCAATATACGAGAGTAACTACATATCAATTACAGGTAATAAAAAAATGTATATTCGGAGCAGATTTAACCCGGTATCTCCGGGCAGCCCCAAAACCGAAGTCATCGCCACGGTTGAAGAACTAGGGAACTTCCGGGAATAATTAATTATCCGGCAAGCACATCCTCAACTTTAGACTCCAACTCCTCCTTGTCTATCGGCTTTACACAATACTCATTGGCTCCGTGTTTAAGTGATTCACGGGCGGTCTCAAGAGTCGGATAACCGGTAAGCATGATCACCTTCAGTTCAGGCAACAACTTCTTCATTTCTTCCAGCACTTCCACCCCGGTCATTTTCTTGAGCTTAATGTCAAGAATAGCAAGTTCAACATCACTGCCGGAAACAAAAGAAAGAGCTTCCTCCTCCTCAGAAAAAACACTTACTTTGTGCCCCTTGCGTTCCAGAATGCGCTTGAGAAGTATCCCCGCGTCAACAACATCATCAAGTACAAGAATATGTGCCATAACCAGACTCCTTAAGATTCGCTGACGAATCATAATATCAACATGCACTTTAGTCGAGTACTCTGTTTTATGTATTCTTTTGCTGCCATGCAGCACACTCCAGAATATTTTTCATTTTTAGCAGAAATGTTTTTACCAATATTTTCTTCAATGCACATTTAATTTTCGAAACACGAAAATTATTATGTATAAATTCCTTTTTGCCAAAATTAACATTCTAGATATGCATAATAACATCCCAACTGCACCCTTTTCCATCTCTATTCCAAAAACCAGATACTGAATTTGATAGACAATAATCAAAATGTATTCTATGCGGTATGCTCAATTGTGCGTTTAGCGCATTTTACATATAGTTTTTGCTGAATCAGCAAAATGGTTGCTGTTCCAGCTTGTTTTTTCTTAAGGAGTTTAGACAACATGCAAAAAAGAGAAACATGGGGTTCCCGTTCCGGCTTTATTCTTGCCGCGGTGGGCTCTGCAATTGGATTGGGTAACATCTGGCGTTTTCCCTACATGGTTTATGAAAACGGCGGTGGTGCATTCCTCATCCCCTATTTCGTAGCAATGCTTGCTGCGGGTATCCCATTCATGATTCTTGAATTCGGTCTCGGCCAAAAATTCAAGGGTTCCGCGCCAAAAATTTTCTCATCCATTTCCAAAAAATGGGAATGGCTCGGCTGGTGGCAGGTAGTGGTTTCATTTATCATTGCCTCTTATTATGTAGTAGTTATTGCATGGGCAATGAACTACGTGGGCCTCGCCTTCACCCAAGGATGGGGAGCGTCACCCAAGGAATTTTTCTTTGGAGAGTTCCTCGGTCTGACCGACTCCCCCATGAATATGGGTAATGTGCAGGGTTCCATCTTCCTGGCAACCGCCGCAGCCTGGGCATTTACTTTTGTAGCCCTGTTCACCGGTGTTAAGGCCGGTATTGAACGGGTAAACAAGATCTTCATGCCCCTTCTCTTCCTGCTTGTGTTTATCTTCATTGGAAGAGGTCTCATGCTCCCCGGAGCAATGGACGGACTGAACTGGCTCTTCAAGCCTGATTTTGCCGCCATCATGGATGGCAAAGTATGGGCTGACGCATTCGGTCAGATCTTCTTCAGCCTCTCTATCGGATTCGGTATCATGCTGGCATACTCCAGCTACCTGCCCAAAGAATCTGACATCAACAACAACGCCTGCATGACTGTATTCATCAACTGCGGATTCAGCATAATCTCCGGTATCATGATCTTCAGCGTGCTTGGCTACATGGCCCAGCAGCAGGGCGTTCCCATCAAGGACGTTGCCGGTGCGGGTGTAGGCCTTGCCTTCGTCACCCTGCCCACCGCCATCAACCTGATGCCCGCCCCCGCATTCTTCGGCGTGCTTTTCTTCATGGCCCTTACTGTTGCAGGCCTTTCTTCCATGATCTCCATCAACGAAGTTGTGGCTTCTGCCGTAATCGATAAGTTCGGTGTTTCCCGCAAGAAAGCTGTTAGCGTTTGCTGCGCTCTGGGCTTTCTGGTCAGCTTGGTCTTCACCACTGGCGGCGGCCTGCTGCTGCTCGATATTGTTGACCACTTTGTCAACAACTTCGGTATCCTCATCGGCGGATTCCTTGAGATCATATTCATTGCATGGTTCTGCAATCTCGATGAAATGCGCGTTCACGTTAACAAAACCTCTGAATTCACAGTTGGTTCCCTGTGGCTGAACAGCCTGCGCTTCATTGTTCCCGCTATGCTCGGTTTCATGATCGTCACCAACTTCATCGGTGACATCTCCAAGAACTATGGTGGGTACTCCAATACCGCAATTATTGCCTTTGGTTGGGCAATCCTTGCTGTATGTCTTGCTGTCGGCCTTGCCCTTTCCAGTCAGAATCGTGCATTCGCCTCAGTATCTTCCACCAACAGCAGCTTCCTTAAAAGGAGATAAACCATGACTACCAGCGCAATCATCATGATGATCTTCGGCCTCGGTATTACTTGGGGCGGAGCAATCGCCTGTTTCCGTATCGCTTTTAAAAACAAATAGCGTTTCGGGCAGAATATAGAATTAAGAAAAGGGTGCGTTCCACATGGAACGCACCCTTTTTCTTAAGGAAAGGATGGTGGTGCCGAACGGTTAGCGAGGGAGGAGAACGGCACCACCAAGGGGTTGGACTGCAAAATAACCAAAAGTATTTCAGACCAAATCAGGGGTGTGATTATGTGTAGAATACAACAGAATGAGCTAAAATCAAGCACTATTTATAATTACCTCTACCCGTTTATAAAAAGGCATCGACACTGCCTATCTATCCCCTGTTTTCGCATCCATAAATACCTTCCTTATAACCATACAAAAATATGATCCGTTTTTTTAATCTCCTATGTTACAAACAATCATCCACTCAAACTTAAACGGAGATAATACAATGGATGTATTTGAAGCGATTCACTCCCGCAGAAGCATCAGAAAATATGAAGATAAGCCTGTTTCCGAGGAAATAGTTAAAGAAATCCTCGGCGCAGCCATGATGGCTCCCAGTGCCGGAAATGCCCAGCCATGGCAGTTCGTAGTTGTTGACGACCGCGAAAAACTTGAAACCGTTTCAGCCATCAACAAATATGCGGCAATGGCCAAAAATGCTCCCATGGGAATTCTTGTTTGCGCTGATTTGAGCCTTGAAAAATATCCCGGCTACTGGTCACAAGACTGCGCAGCAGCAATGCAGAATCTACTGCTGGCTGCTCATGCAAAAGGGCTCGGAGCGGTCTGGACTGGAATCCATCCTGAAAAAGAAAGGGTCGAGGGATTTAAAAAGCTGTTTAATTTGCCCGAACAGGTCATCCCGCTGGGCTTTGCAGTCATGGGCTGGCCCAAGCAGGAATCAAAGAAAAAAGACCGCTACAACGAAGAAAGGGTTCACCGCAACAGCTGGTAGGAATTTGTTTATCCCCGGTGCGAGAGTGCCGGGGATTTTGCTATTTTAAAAAGTATACGATCGGTTACTTTTTGACATCCAACCAGTCCAGCACTTGCATCCACATTTCTTCCGCAAGCCTCGCATCAAAACCATCATCATCCGGGTTGGCAAAGCCATGTTGTGCGGTATCAAGCCGGGTCAAATCATAATCCACTTTTGCGCAGTCCATTTCTTCTTCAAACATCCGCAGATGCTCTGCGGGAACTACGGGATCATTATTCACATGAATAGCCAGCAGGGGACATTTTATGTCTCCGGAAAATGCAGGATGGCTGGTATCAAGATAGCCATAAACAGATGCCGCCCCTTTCAAATCTGCTCCGGTACGTGCCAGTTCCAATGCCGCGCCTCCACCGAATGAAAAGCCGAGGGTATAAATGCGGGATGGATCAATTTCAGATTGCGCACAAAGAATATCAAGACAAGCCTTTGCCCGCTCACGCATTAAAAGACGGTCATTGCGATAAATGCGGTGGGTGGTGCGCGCTTCATCTATAGTAAAAGGACGGTTGTGGACTCCATAAAAATCTGCGGCAAGCACTGCATAACCATTTTCCGCCAACCTGCGCGCATGGCTGAGAATAACCTCATTCAGCCCGGTATATTCATGAAATAGCAGAACAGCCGGAAAACGTCCCTCTCCCTTGGGAAACAGCAGAATACTTTCAAGCTCTATATTTAAATGAATATGACTGATGCTACGTTGCTCATGCATCGACAACTACTCCTTATCCCCGAGCTTTTCTCTAAGCCTGATCATGGAACCACATAAGCCGCCGGTCTCCTCACAATCGTAGGACGCAACATCTTCTTTCGGTTCTACATGAATGGTCACATGGCAATTTCTCAAATCAGATTTGATACATTCTTCGATCTCAGTACATAAATTATGAGAATCGGCAATGCTGGATTCTCCGGGCAACAACAGATGAAAATCAACAAACCGTTGCGATCCGGCCTTGCGGGTCCTCAATCCATGGTAAAGCACGTCCTCACCGCCGCAACTACGCACAGCGGCGTCAATTACCAGCAGTTCTTCATGAGGCAAGGCGTTGTCCATAAGACCGGAATACGACTTTTTGATCAGCGAAAATCCGGTAAAAACGATATTCCCGGCCATGATCATGGCGATAAGCGGATCAATGAATGCCCATGACGGAGGAGTAAAAAACATTGTGCCTAACCCGGCTACCAGCCCCACCGAAGTCCAGACATCGGTCAGAAGATGTTTTGCGTCCGCCTCAAGGATGATGGAATCGTGAACCTTGGCCCCTTTAAGCATAATCTTGGCTGTCACATAATTCACTACTGACGAGAGCAACGCGATACCCAGACCGATACCCAAATTCTGCGGAACTGATGGGCTCATGAACCTTTCTACTGAAGCATAGACGATGCCCACCGCAGCAATGAGGATAAGCATCCCTTCCGCACCACTGGAAAAGTATTCCGCCTTGCCGTGCCCGTAAGTGTGGTTATCGTCAGCAGGCTTGAGGGCCAAAGTCAGGACCGCCAGAGCAAAGAGCGCGGCAGAAAGGTTGACTAGGGTTTCCAAAGCATCGGAAAGCAAGCCCACTGAATCAGTAACGTACCAAGCCCATGTTTTAAGGAACATGGTAATAATTGAAGCCGCAATTGAGTAGTAAATATACTTCTGTGGAGACTCAGCCATGCTTTTATCCTGCTTTCAATTTAGATTTAAAAAAAAGTTACATAGTGGTTATCAGTACAACTATCAACTTCGTTTTTTGCGTTTTCGTTAATATTTAAACTTAATATTTTGTAAATAGGAATTATCAAACAAACATATAACGATATATTTCATATTAAAACAAATTATTGACTGAATATCCATTCAGCATTTTAATACAAATCAATCAATGTACAATAGTAACCTAATGTTGTGCAACTATCTATGCTTGTGTTTTGCTTATTGTTTTTTTGCTCAATACGAAAAAAAACATAGCTTAAATTAACTAATCGCCTATTTGGCACAAAAATGTTGACAAGAATCTCAACATCTACCTATGACCAAAACCGTCTAGCATAAATTTTTTTCAAAAACACGGGGGATAAAAATGACACAATCATCCAACATCTTTAAACGCATTGCATCCGGCAGTCTGGTAGTACAGATTCTGGTCGGTATTGCAGCAGGTATCGCTCTGGCAACCGCTGCTCCTGAAGCAGCAAAATCCGTAGGACTTCTGGGAAGCCTCTTTGTTAAGGGTCTCAAGGCAGTTGCTCCTATTCTGGTTTTCGTAATTGTTGCGGCATCCATCGCAAACCAGAAAAAAGGCGCACACACAAACATGCGCTCCATTATTTCTCTTTACCTTGTGGGTACCTTCATGGCTGCACTTGTTGCTGTTACCATGAGCTTCCTGATGCCCACCACCCTTACCCTTGTTGCCACCGACACCGCGGCCACCCCTCCCGGCGGCATTGCTGAAGTTCTGAATACCCTACTCTTTAAGATTGTGGATAACCCGGTCACCGCCCTCTACAACGGTAACTTCATCGGAATCCTTGCCTGGGCTCTCGCTCTCGGTTTCTTTTTCCAGCACGCAAGCGATACAACCAAGCAGGTTCTGACTGACCTCTCCGACGGCGTATCCAAAATCGTTAAGCTTGTTATCCGCTTTGCTCCCCTTGGTATTTTCGGCCTCGTATCCAATACCATTGCTAACACCGGTTTTTCCGCACTGGCAGGCTACAGCCACCTGATCATGGTTCTGCTCATCTCCATGGGTACCATGGCTCTGGTAATCAACCCTGCGATTGTATGGTTCAAAACCAAACGCAACCCTTATCCGCTGGTTTTCACCTGCCTGCGTGAAAGTGGTATCACCGCATTCTTTACCCGCAGCTCCGCAGCGAACATTCCTGTGAATATGGAACTTTGTAAGAAACTCGACCTGCACGAAGATACTTACTCCGTATCCATTCCCCTCGGTGCTACCGTAAACATGGGCGGCGCAGCTATCACCATCACCGTAATGACCCTCGCCGCTGTACACACTCTCGGCATTCAGGTTGATATTGCTACCGCACTGCTGCTCAGCCTTATTGCTTCCGTATCCGCATGCGGTGCTTCCGGTGTTGCCGGCGGTTCCCTGCTGCTGATCCCCCTCGCATGTTCCCTCTTCGGTGTTCCCAACGAAATCTCCATGCAGGTTGTTGCTGCCGGTTTCATCGTTGGTGTAATTCAGGACTCCGCTGAGACCGCACTGAACAGCTCCACCGACGTAATCTTCACCGCTGCTGCCGACATCGCAGCCAAGCGTGACGAAGTTGCAGGTGAAACTGTTAAAGCTTAAAGCAATGCCTCCGGCGGCTTAAACCCTTTTGGAAAAAGGGTTTAAGAATCCCAAAACTTTTTATTGGGGCTTCGCCGCTTCGCATATACAAATCAAAAGGCCCGTGTGTTTCGACGCACGGGCCTTTTTTTTATTGACGAAATTCCATTCCATGATGACTCTATTTATCTGATGCACAATAAAGACAAGATACAAGAATATATAAGCTCCCTGCTCGCCTCTCCAACTATGGGAGATCAAGTGGTCCACCATCGGACCATGGACGGATGCGATCCTTCATACGGCGAACCGCGCCGCCCTTTCTCCCCTTCGGTAAATTCCGTGCTCAGCTTCCGTGACATAGAACAGCTTTACTCCCATCAGGCTGAAGCAACTGACTACGCCCGAGCCGGACGCAATGTAGTCGTTGCCACCCCCACAGCCAGCGGAAAGACCCTGACCTACAATCTGCCCGTGTTGGAACAATGTCTGCGTGATCCTGACTCCCACGCTCTCTATCTTTTCCCACTCAAGGCCCTTGCGCAGGACCAGCTCAAGACCTTTAATGAAATGGCGGCCCTGTTACCCGAGCAAGTGCGACCCGAAGCAGCCATCTATGATGGTGACACTTCACCCTACAGACGCAAGAAAATCCGCGACACCCCGCCCTCGGTGATCCTGACCAACCCGGAAATGCTGCATCTTTCCATGCTCCCATACCATGAAAGATGGTCACCCTTTCTGGCCGGACTGACCCACATTGTGGTGGATGAAGTTCACACCTACCGGGGAGTGATGGGATCGCATATGGCTATGGTTTTCCGCAGGCTGCTTAGAATTTGTAAGTATTACGGGGCCAATCCCTCATTTATCTTTTCATCAGCCACCGTGGGCAACCCGGCAGAACTTTGCCACGATCTGACCGGACTGGAAGTAAGCCCCATAACCGAATCCGGGGCCTCCTCGGGCAAACGCAACTACATCTTTTTCAATCCGGTGGTTTCACCCTACAGCGCGGCTATCCAGCTGCTCAAGGCCGGACTTGCGCGGGGACTTAGGACCATCGTCTACACCCAATCCCGCAAAATGACCGAGCTTATTGCCATGTGGGTAAATGAAAAAGCCGGGGAATACAAAGACCGCATCAGCGCTTACCGGGCCGGATTTCTGCCTGAAGAACGGCGCGAGATTGAACAGAAAATGTCTTCCGGGGAACTGCTGGCGGTAATCTCCACCAGTGCCCTTGAACTGGGCATCGACATCGGCGGTTTAGATCTCTGTATTATGGTGGGATACCCCGGATCAGTCATGGCCACCTTGCAACGTGGTGGACGCGTGGGACGCAGTCAGCGCGAATCTGCGGTCATCCTCATCGGACAGGAAGATGCTCTTGATCAATATTTCATGCGCAACCCGGAAGACTTCTTTTCCCGTCCGGCGGAAAACGCGGTGCTCAATCCCTACAACCCCGTAATCATGCAACGCCACTTAGTCTGCGCCGCAGCGGAACTAACCTTGCGCGACAACGACTACCTGCTCCGCGATAATGAGATAAAAAAACGGGTCCATGAGCTTGAGCTGGAAGGGGTGCTGTTGCGCAACAAACGCGGGGACGAAATATACTCCACCCGTAAACGCCCGCATCGGGAAGTATCTCTGCGCGGGGCCGGGTCGACCATGCACATCGAGGATTCTGCCAGCGGCGCCACCATCGGCACCATTGATGAGGTCCGGGCCTACTCAGAAGCACACGAAGGTGCTGTCTACATCCATCGCGGCTCCACCTACTGTATCAAGGAACTGGACCTCGGAGCTAAGAAAATCAAAGCCGCCAAGGAACGGGTCGGCTACTACACCCGCGCCCGCAAAAACAAATCCACGGAAATTCTTGAAGTCCATTCCCAGAAAAAAGTCTTCGGCATTGTCATGCGCTTCGGACGGCTGCGGGTAACCGAAGAGGTCACCGGATATGAAAAACGAGCTGTAAGGGGCGGCAAGCTGCTCGGGATAGTGCCTCTGGACTTACCCCCGGTCGTTTTCGAAACCCAAGGGCTGTGGATGGAAATTTCCCCGGAAATCAAACGCAGGGCAGAAGATGATTTCATTCATTTCATGGGCGGCATCCACGCAGTGGAACATGCAGCCATCGGCATCACGCCCCTGCTGGTACTCACTGACCGCAATGACCTCGGCGGTATCTCCACACCCATGCACGAGCAAGTCGACGGTCCGGCGGTCTTTATCTACGACGGCATCCCCGGCGGCGCAGGGCTGACCATGCAGGCTTTTGAACAGGCAGAAGAACTCCTTGAACGCACCTTACAGGTCATTGTAGACTGTGAGTGTGAACTGGGTTGTCCTACCTGCGTACATTCCCCCAAATGCGGTTCCGGCAACAGGCCCATCGACAAAGCAGCGGCAATCTACGTTCTTGAAAACATGGTCAACGGACAACCACCGAAAAAAATAGAGGATTTATCTATGGTACTGGTTCCCTTCGGCGAAGAGGTAAAAATGGAAGAGAGTTCCAAGGAAGTTAAAAACTTCGGCGTGCTCGATGTGGAAACCCGCCGCTCCGCGCAGGATGTGGGCGGCTGGAACAAAGCTGAGCGTATGGGCATTTCCATTGCCGTGCTTTACGATTCCACAGAGGACAAATATTTTGAATACGAAGAAGATCAAATTCCGGAAATGATGGAACGGGTCAAAAACCTTGATCTGATCATCGGCTTCAACATTGAACGTTTCGACTACAAGGTCCTTTCCGGCATCCACGCCTTCAACTACAAAAGCTTGCCCACACTGGACCTGCTGCTAAAGGTTCACGAACGCTTAGGGTACCGCCTCAAGCTCGATAACATTGCTCAAGCGACCCTCGATGCCGCCAAAAGCGCGGACGGCTTACAGGCTCTTGAATGGTGGAAGGAAGGACGTCTGGACCTTATCACTGAATATTGCAAGCAGGACGTGGCCGTAACCCGCGATGTCTATCTGTTTGGCAAAGAGAACGGATACGTGCTATTTACTAATAAAGATAAGAAAAAAGTGAGATTACCAGTAGACTGGTAAGAAGAGGGTATTTAAGACATCCGGCATATAGCCCTCTGAGGAAATAGGAGATGTCTATGTTCAAAAATATGCACGTTTTAATCGCTGCCCTGTTCTTAATGCTGCTGGCCGCATGTAATCCGCAGGAAGCAACTTTCCACGAGCTCACCTTTGAGCAAGATAAAATCCTGTTTCTGGACACCAATAAGCCTTTCAGCGGTATCTACAGCGAATATTACGACTCAGGACAACGCTTCCCCAAGAGCCGGATCGTAGTCAAAAATGGAGTCATGGACGGCGGGTTCTACCATTATAACCCGGATGGCACACTGCGTGAAAAGGGCACCAACCGGGATGGTAAAATTTACGGCTACCATTCCTTGTATTGGCCCAACGGCAAAATCAAGGAGAAATTCTTCGTCGACCGCGACAGGGACGGCTATAACTACAAATATTTTGATAACGGTGAACTGCGTGAAATGCGCCACTACAACGCTCAGGCCCAACTTGACGGCAAGTCTTTTACTTTTCACCGCAACGGTAAGGTGAAAGATGAAATGAATTACAAGAACGGCAAGCGCGAAGGTTTATTCATCACCAAGGACAAGGCCGGATTTCTGGTCAATGTCTTCGAGTACCGGGATGATGTGTTGCAGGAGCATGCGCGGGATATTGATCTATCTGATCACGACCAGTTTTCGGCCATGACCAGTATGTTTTATAATTTTTAGTAAAAAAAAGGGGTGCTGAACTAAGTTCAGCACCCCTTTTAAATATTTATTTCCCGGTAATCTTATACTTCTTCAGCTTATACTGCAAAAGACTCTTAGAGATACCAAGCATTTCAGCGGCATCTACTTTCACAAAATTACCGGCCACTAAAGCCCTACGCACCAGCGTAGCTTCAATCTTATCCAAGGTATCGGCAAGATTGAGCTTTGCGGGCAGTAAATCCACCGCGCTTTTGAACTGCGCTTCCTCATCCTTGATCTCGGCAGGCAGATCTTCGGTCTCTATGACTGTGCCGGAAGTAAGCACAACACAACGCTCCACAACGTTCTGCAACTGACGTACATTTCCGGGCCATTCGTAGGCGGTCATGTAATCCATAGCAGCCGGTGCAAAGCCGTCAAATTCTTTGTTGTTGTCAGCCGAATAGGTGGCCAGAAAATGATCCACCAGGAACGGAATGTCTTCACGCCGTTCACGCAGAGGGGGCATTTCAATGCTGACCACATTGAGACGGTAATAAAGATCTTCACGGAATTCGCCTTTTTCCACCGCTTCCTTAAGATTTTTATTGGTGGCAGCCACAATGCGGATGTTAACTTTGATGGGCTCTCCCCCACCTACGCGCTCAATGGTCTTTTCCTGCAATACGCGCAGTAACTTGACCTGCATGTCATGGGAAATTTCACCTATCTCGTCGAGAAAAAGGGTTCCTTGGTCAGCAGCCTCAAAACGTCCACGCTTAAGGGCCACGGCTCCGGTAAAAGAACCTTTTTCATGCCCGAAAAGTTCACTCTCCAGCACCCCGGCGTTAAAGGCCATGCAGTTAACGGAAACAAAAGGCTTATCGCAACGCGGTGAGGCCTGATGAATAGCCTGCGCCACCAGCTCCTTACCTGTTCCCGATTCCCCGGTAACCAGCACGGTGGAGCTGCCCGGAGCGGCTTTGCTGATCATGTCGAAGACCTGCATCATGGGCTTGGAACGACCAATGATATTGCTGGGTGAATAGCGGTCCTTGATCTGCTCCCGGAGCTGTCTGTTTTCCTGCTGTGCTTTAGCAAACTGCGCAGCCTTGGTCACAGAAAGAAGCAGTTCTTCATTGGCAAAGGGCTTGGTGATGTAGTCAAAGGCCCCGATTTTCATGGCCTCAACAGCGGACTCAATAGAACCGAAAGCGGTCATAATGATCACCGGGATGTGCGAAAAATTCTTTTTCACATGTTCCAGCACGTCCTGTCCGGTCAGTTTGGGCATCTTCATGTCGGTGATGACCATGTCAACTTCCGATTCATCAAGATAAGCCAATCCGGTTTCAGGATCGGAGAGGGCAGTAATAGTATACCCCTCGTCTGAAAGCAGTGCCTCCAGAATAAGCAGGTAGTTCTGTTCGTCGTCCAGTATGAGAATATTTGCAGGCATTTCTAGCAGTCTTTCTTTTCAGGTAAAAATATTTCCAAACGCGCCCCGCCCTCGGGATTGTTCCCGATACGCAGCTTTCCGTTATGGCTTTCCACAATATTGGTCACAATGGCAAGCCCTAAGCCCGTTCCGTTATCCTTGGTGGTAAAAAACGGGTCCTTGGCCTTATCAATAATTTCAGCAGGAAATCCGGGGCCGGAATCGGACACAACAACACTAATTCCATCTTTACCTTCATTAATAGAAACAGCGATACGGCCATTTTCTTCCACGGCTTGCATGGCATTGCCGATAAGATTGTAAAAGGCACGGTAAAGCAAATCATCATCAGCACATACCTGATGCCCATGCACGTAATCCCTTTTCAATTCAATGTTGCTTTCCCGGCATTTGGAGTCCAGAAACATATAAATTTTATCCAGCAAATCAGCCGGATCAAGGGCGTGCAGAGCAATCTTGCGCGGCCTTGCATAGTCGAGAAAATCGCTAACCGTACGGCTAAGTCGTTTGGTTTCCTCATGAATAGCCCCCAGTATCTTCACATTGACCGGATCGCTTTCCTTCATCCTTTTAAGCAGCAATTCTGAACTGGAGCGGATAATGCCCAGCGGATTACGGATTTCATGAGCCACCCCGGCAACCATACGCCCGATGCTGGCCAGTTTTTCACTCTGGTTGAGTTCTTTTTCAAACTGCTGGCGTTCCTGCATACGCTGTTCATTGATAATATCAGCACGTCGGATAATAGCCATAATCGTGGCAAAAAGAATGATAGCTGAACAACTGGAAGTGAACAGGATAAGCCGCTCGAAATTTATAACCGACTGGTAATCTTCGGTAATATCCTGAGTAAGTTCCATCACACCCATGATCACGTTTTCCTCAATGTTCAGACTCTTTTCCGAACGTAGCGGGTAAACGATCTTGAGCTGCATTGTTCCGGGCCGCATATGAAAATCAAAGATAAGAGCCAACGTGGACTTCTTGCGGATAAATTCATATTTCGGCTCACCGCTTTCAAGGACCTGCTTGATAAATTCACCACCCAAATCTTTCTTGCCGATTATCTCAGGATCAGTTGAATATGAAACTGTAAATTCAGGGTCATAAATACGCACTTCATTAACCTTAAAGCTGTGCACTGTGGAACGCACCACCTGATCAAGGCGGTCCATCTGTTCCTCATTTTTCAGCCCGATGCGCCCATAACCGATAATCGTAGGCAGGATAAAACGGCGGTAAATCTGGTGGTTCAGGTTCTCAGCCTGCAACAAAGCAAATTCCTTCTGCTTTTCCAGAAGGGTTTCATCCGCATGCTTTGCCAGAAATACAGAAAGCCCCAGACTGCTGGCAATAATGACTATCAGCAAAGTCCATGAAAGAAGCTTAACAAGCTGAAATGATTTAACCTGCAAATCTTGATTATTTTCCAAAGTGCCTCCGGGCAGCTTAATTTATGTTGTTATTACTTATAAGCCTTCGGCAGCAAAAGCAAATCGGCCGCCTTATTAAAAAAGACGACCGATTAAAATTTAATGTAAGTATTGTAATATTTAAAATTCTTGTTCCAAACGCTTGGTATTCAAAAATGCGTTAAGGCTGTCCTTTTCTTTTTGTAATCCATCAGCTCCGAGCCGTGCTTTGGCAAGCAACTTACCCATCTCAACAGCGGGCTGGTCAATGGGATTAATCTCAATGAGCCAGCCGGTAAATATAGTTGCAGCCATGAGCAATCCCATGAGTCTTCCTGCGGATTCCTCAGAATCATCACCCATCTGCATTTCAACTAACGGAACCTTATTAGCGGAGAGGGCCATCTTGGTTCCCAGACCTTCAGCATGGATCAATTCACCAAAACTTTTGCCCTTGAGATAAGAAAAATTATCCGGAATATCCTCCGGGAAGGCTGCGCCTTCAGGAAGTGAAGGACAGGTCAGGAACAGACAACCCTTGTTGCGCGGGCCGTCCAGAAACATCTGGTTCACGGAATGCTGATCAGTGGCCCCAGTTGCCGGAAGCGGCTGACTGCCTTTGCCGTCCTTGCCGAGACTTTCCGCCCAGAGCTGGGCAAACCACTGCCCGAAGCAGGCCCATTGCGGGATGTAAGAAAAGAAAATCAGTTCGTTGTAGCCCTCATTCATCAAACCGGAAGCCCAGCAAGCCAGCTTAAATGCCGGATGGTTGCCCAAGCTGCTGCCATCAAGGTTGGGCGATGCCAGCGGAGAAAGAACAGCAGAAGCACCTTCCACCATGGCCCGATAATCTATGCCCATAAACATGGCCGGGAGCAACCCGACAGCGGAAAGCACGGAATACCTGCCGCCGAGGAAATCAGGAACTTCGAGGGTACGCACAGAAAATTCATCGGCCTGCTCACGCAGGAAACCTTTTTCCTTATCAGTTACGAAAAGGAGATTGCGGTTCCAATTGTCACCGAGATCCTGTTTGAGTTTGTCACGAACAAGGAAATACTGGCTGATGGTTTCGATTGTTCCGCCGGATTTGGAGACAACCGCAACCAATGTTTTTTCAAGGGGGAGTTTCTGAAGATAGGAATCAAGGGTCTTGGCGCAAACGTTATCCGCAATCCAAAACCATGGGCCTTCATGCCCCGGCTGATCCTGCTGCGGAAAGAAAGCTTTCTGCAAGGCTCTTGCACCGAGGGCGGAGCCGCCGATGCCCAGCAAAAGCATATGGTCAAAACTTTTTACGTAACCTTCAAGACCGTCCAGATCATGGAGCAAAGAAGCCATAAAAGGCATGGAGCAAAAGGGCAATTTGCCTTCAGCCACTTCTCCGCTGAATCTTGCGGCAAGACCTGCTGCGGAATCGCAATGTGATTCCGAATCAAGTCTTTCATACCAGCTGTCGGTCCAATCAAGAATATTGGCAGCCATATTCGATCTCCATTTGTATGGGTTGCAACCTCTCCCGGCAGTTATCACCGGGAGAGGTTGATTTTTTCATCAATCAAATATGACTATCTTTACTTGCTTTTTATTTTCCCATCAACACTTTGCCGATTTTTTCCAGTGAATTTTTGAGTACTTCGTCATCTACGGCATAAGAGAAGCGGATGCAGCGGTCATCACCGAAGGCGGAACCAGGTACAAGAGCGACTCCGGCTTCTTCCAGAATCTTGGTGCACATGGAAGCGGAATCCGGGGTTTCTTCAGTGAAAAAGGTGTCCAGAACCGGGAAGAGGTAGAAAGCTCCGTCCGGTTTGGGGCAGATCACGCCGGGCCATGAAGTGATGATGTCATAAGCTAGGTCACGACGTCTCTGGAACTTGACGCACATGTCATCAATGAGATCCCAAGGACCTTCAAAAGCGGCAAGTGCAGCCTTCTGAGCCATGGTGTTTACGTTAGAAGTGGACTGTCCTTGAATCTTGACCATAGCCTTGACCAGATCGGCATGAGCAAGAGTGGTTCCCACACGCCAGCCGGTCATGGCGAAACTCTTGGAGAGTGCACCGACAATAGCTACATCTTCGGGGTTCTTTTCCCAGAAGTTGGCAAGGGTGGAATACTGCGCAGGTGCGTAAACCAGACGGTCGTAAACTTCATCGGAAACAATGAAGATGCCTTTGGACTTGGCCCAATTAGCAATTTCATCCAGCTGTGCCTGCGGGTAATGTCCGCCGGTGGGGTTGGAGGGAGTGTTCAGGATGAGCAGTCTGGTCTTGTCGGTGCAGGCTGCTTCAAGATCTTTGATCTCTGCCAGAAAACCGGACTCGGCAGTTGTGGGTACGATAACCGGCTTACCTTCAGCCAGTTCGACCATGGCCGGGTAGCTGACCCAGTAGGGAGCAGGAATAAGCACTTCATCGCCCGGATCAATCAGGGCCATGAACAGATTGTATAGAGAATGCTTACCGCCGTTACTGACTATGGTATTTTCAGCTTCAGCTTTTGCGCCGTAAAATTTGCCGTAATAATTGGCAACAGCCGTACGCAGTTCAGGGAGTCCAGGAACAGCGGTGTAGCGATGAAATCCGTCATCAACAGCTTTCTTCATGGCTTCACAGACATGCGCCGGAGTGGGGGAATCAGGCTCACCAACTGCGAGGCTTACGATTTCCTTACCCTGTGCACGCAGTTCCTGTGCCTTGGCGTTTACTGCCAGAGTTGCTGACGGTTTTGCCCTCATAAGTCTTTCAGAAATTTTCATATCTCTTTCCTGCTGCTTGAGTTATATGTTAATCCACGGCCATTGACGACAATTAAGCATACACACCGTAACTAATAAATTCAAACAGTTACGACACCAAATCTGAAGATGCGCCATAAAACACGCAATTGTCAGGATTGTTGTTAAGGTCCATGCTCTATTGGGGAACTTAATTGAAAACAGCAAAAACGTAAATCTCTCTATGGATAATATCCCACTTTACAACTCTGTTTTTTAACCGTTTACCGAAACAAATGCCCAGCGGACCGCTTAATACAATGATTTTTGCAAAACTGTCCCACCCCTGCTACAACCCCATCCGAGGAGTTTAATAATATGATTTACAGATTTTTAACTTTGACCGTCCTGCTGCTGAGCCTTGCTGCCTGCGCACCTGTGATGATGAACGGTGAAGTAACCTCCGATAAAGGGACTGATCTCGGCCCGGTGGAAATGTCTGCTTTCAAAC
The DNA here is from genome assembly GCA_004923195.1 of Marinifilum sp. JC120. NCBI lineage: Bacteria > Pseudomonadati > Bacteroidota > Bacteroidia > Marinilabiliales > Marinifilaceae > Marinifilum > Marinifilum sp. JC120. The sequence goes on from RDSB01000018.1 coordinate 87,408, forward strand.
AGAGCGGACTCAAGACCTACGCAGTAAAAGCTCAGCTTCCTGATGAGACTGTCTTCAATGGCGAAATGAAACGCGGCGAAAAATCCGTAACTCTTTACAGCCATGACGGGGTCAGCATGAAATGCGACTTTGAGCTGAAAGATTCGGTTCAGGAATTCGAAGGCGGCGGAACAGGGACCTGTACCACTTCCGACGGTCAGAACCTTAAGGTTAAATTCTAGCTATTTTCCACGGTGATTAAATGATCCGGCTTAACCGGCTTTCATACAACTTCGGTTCCAACTGGGCCCTGAAAGACATCTCCCTGCATATTGAAAAAGGGGAATTTATCTTCCTGACCGGACATTCCGGCGCGGGCAAAACCACCCTCATGCGTCTGCTTTACGGTGCCCTGCCACTTACCCGCGGACAAGCGTCTGTTGCCGGGTACGACCTGCACAACATCAAACGCAAACAGATTCCCATGCTACGCCGTGACTTGGGTGTGGTTTTTCAGGATTTCAAAATTCTGTCTGGAAGATCAGTATACGAGAACGTATCCCTTGCCTTGACCGTACGCAGCATGCCCAAATCTGTTGTTGATAAACGGGTCCGGGCCATCATCCGTGCCCTTGGCCTTGAAAAAAAGAGTTACTCCAAATGCGGAAGCCTTTCCGGTGGTGAACAGCAGCGGGTGGCCATCGCCCGGGCCATGGTGGTCAATCCCAAATTGATCATTGCTGACGAACCTACCGGAAACCTCGACTTTGAACTTTCCCTGCACCTGATGGATGTTTTTAAACAATTCCACACCCACGGAACAACCGTAGTTATGGCTACCCACAGCCGGGAGATCCTGCGCTGTGTGCCTGACTCCAGAATCATTCACCTTGAAGACGGCCAGCTCAGCGAACCTCCGGAATTCCTGACCTCGGAGCTATGCCCATGTTAGCACTCTTTTTCAGGCTCATAGGCCGGGGTATCCGTGACATGGGACTGCACCCGTGGGCCAATATTTTCACTCTCGTAGCCGTAACCATGGTTTCCATCATGGCCGGGTTGTTCATGCTCACCCTGCATAACGTTAATCAGGAACTCCTCAAGAGCAAAGGACAGGTTGAAATTCAGATTTTCTGGGCCGCCAACACCCCGGCGGAAGATTACGAAAAGCAGTGGTCCGACCTCAAAAAAATCGAAGGGTTGAAAGATATCCGCACCTTCACCCCGGAAAACGCCCTCAAACAGCTTTCCGCAGCCCTGAGCGATACGGACGATTTTTCATGGCTCGGTGAATCACGCAATCCACTGCCGCCCACGGCACTGCTTTCATTTTCCATTGAACCGGGCGTGGAAAATGAACGCTGGGCCGCGGATTTATTGCACGACCTTAAAGCACTTCCCTTTGTGGACAAGGTACATTACAATCCTTTGCAGATTGACCTTGCACGAGGCTGGATCAGCCTGACCCAATCAATAGTCTGGCCCATAATCGCCTTTTTAGGTTTGATAGTCGCACTTGTTGTCGGTAACACCATGCGCCTTTCACTCATGACCCGCAAAGACGAAATAGAAATCCTCTATCTCGTGGGTGCCAAGCAATGGTTCATCCGCCTTCCGCTCTTAACCGGAGGGGCACTGCTCGGACTCGTCGGAAGTGGGGCAGCCCTTGGCCTACTTTACGCTGCCCAGCAATTTTTCACAGATATCCTGAACTTTCCGCCACTATTCATGAAACTGACCTTCCTGCCCCCGGAACAATGCCTTATACTGGTAGGAACCGTCACCCTGATCGGAATGCTGAGCAGCTTTGTAGCTGTTAAGAATTAAATATTGATTTGATGCGCTATCGCGCTTTTATATGATCGCATTTCGCCTCCGGCGGCCAAAGGGGGTAATCCCCTTTGGAATCCCTAATAGATATTTTTATTTGACTGCCATTTGACTGAGATAAGTTCTAAACTCCTATATCAGTCAAAAATTCAATAATAACAATACACAAGCATAGTATATTTGTTTGACTGTTGTTTGACTGTTGTTTGACTGAACTGGCTAAAAGCACAAATTAAAACCAAAACCTCGAACCCCAATTAAAAAGTTTTGGGATTCTTAAACCCTTTTCCCAAAGGGTTTAAGGCCCCCGGCAGGGCCGCCGGAGGCATACAAGGAGAGAAAATCATGAGAAGTAAAAAAATGACTGGAGGGCTGGAAAAGGCCCCGCATCGTTCCCTGCTTTACGCACTGGGCATGTCCGAGGATGAAGTCAGCCGTCCGCTGATCGGTATCTGTAACGCTGCCAACGAAATCATTCCCGGCCACGTGCACCTGCACACCATTACCCGTGCGGTAAAAGACGGCGTGCGTCTTGCCGGCGGTGTGCCCATGGAATTTCCTGCCATCGGTGTCTGTGATGGTCTGGCTATGAACCACGCGGGCATGCGCTATTCCCTGCCTAGCCGTGAGATCATCGCCGACTCCATTGAAATCATGGCTACTGCGCACCCCTTTGACGCGCTGGTACTCATCCCCAACTGCGATAAGATCGTACCCGGTATGCTCATGGCTGCCCTGAGACTCAACATCCCGACCATCGTTATCAGCGGCGGTCCCATGCTCGCAGGACGCAAGGACGGCAAAAAAGTAGACCTGATTACTGTTTTCGAAGGTGTTGGTCAGGTTAAGACCGGAAACATGACTGAAGATGAGCTTACCGTACTTGAAAAAAGTGCCTGCCCTACCTGCGGTTCCTGTTCCGGCATGTTCACCGCCAACTCCATGAACTGTCTGTCCGAGACCATCGGTCTGGCACTGCCCGGAAACGGCACCATTCCCGCGGTTATGGCCGAGCGCACCCGCCTTGCCAAAGCAGCAGGATCCCAGATCATGACCCTGCTCGAAAAAGACATCAAACCCCGCGACATCGTCACTGAGAAAAGCCTCAAAAACGCGGTAACCATGGATATGGCTCTCGGCTGCTCCACCAACACCGTGCTGCACCTGCCCGCTATTTTCAACGAAGCAGGCCTTAATCTGGACCTGACCGTATTTGACGAAATCAGCCGCAACACACCTAACCTCTGCAAACTTTCCCCGGCCGGTCCCGATCACATAGAGGACCTGAACACAGCAGGCGGCATTCAGGGTGTAATGGCCGAACTTTCCAAGTCCGGACGTATCGAACTTGATCCGCTGACCGTTACCGGAAAATCCGTGGGTGAGAATCTCAAGGCACTGAATGCCGGAATCACCGACCACAAAATTGTGCGTCCGGTTGATGATCCATACTCCCATGAAGGCGGTATCGCGGTTCTGTTCGGTAATATTGCCGAGGACGGCTGCGTAGTTAAGCAGTCCGCAGTAGCACCTGAGATGATGAAGCGCACCTGCAACGCCAAAGTTTATAACTCCGAAGAAGAAGCTGTTGAAGCTATTCTCGGTAACCAGATAGTCAAAGGCGATGCCATAGTTATTCTTTATGAAGGACCCAAGGGCGGACCCGGTATGCGCGAAATGCTGACTCCCACTTCCGCCATCGCAGGTATGGGACTTGGCGCAGACGTGGCTCTGATCACTGACGGACGTTTTTCCGGCGGTACCCGCGGCGCAGCCATCGGGCACGTTTCCCCGGAAGCAGCTTCCGGCGGTGCCATCGGCCTCGTACAGACTGGTGATGTAATTGAAATCAACATCCCCGAACGGTCCATCAACGTAAAGCTTGATGAAGCTGAACTTGAAAAACGCCGTGCTGTTTTCAAGCCCATTGAAAAAGAAATGCCCTCCGCATTTCTTAAGCGTTACAGCCAGAACGTAACTTCAGCATCAACCGGTGCTGTTTATAAGAAATAATTTATTCAAACTACTCTAAAAACAAGGCCGCAGTATCTTATATGATATTGCGGCCTTATTTATTGTAGATAAACCGCGAGATGCTTCTATTTGAAAATAGCTTCCAGATCCAAAGTTTTAAAATATTCTATTGTACTAACCAGTCCTTTTTCGAGTTGGATGGTCGGTTCCCAGCCCAGTTCTTTGGCCAGTGAAATATCAGGCTTGCGCTGTTTTGGATCATCACCGGGCAGGGGTTCAAAAATCAATTCCGACTTTGATCCGGTCAACTCGATTACTTTTTCTGCCAGTTCGCGGATGGTAAATTCAACCGGATTACCGAGATTTATCGGACCTGTAACTTCATCCGGGGTATCCATCAGATTCAAAAATCCATCTATCATATCATCTACGTAACAAAATGAACGGGTCTGGGAACCGTCACCGTAAATGGTAATCGATTTGCCGAGCAGGGCTTGGGTTATAAAATTTGAGACCACACGCCCATCATTAGGATGCATTTTCGGACCGTAAGTGTTGAAAATACGGGCGACTTTGATGTTCACTTTGTGCTGACGATAGTAATCGAAAAACAAGGTTTCAGCGCAACGTTTACCTTCATCATAGCAGGAGCGTGGTCCGATGGGATTTACGCTTCCAACATAGCTTTCCGGCTGGGGATGCACTTCCGGGTCACCGTAGACTTCGGACGTTGAAGCCTGAAAAATTTTCGCTCTGGTGCGCTTTGCAAGACCGAGCATATTGATTGCCCCATGAACGGAAGTCTTGGTGGTCTGAACCGGATCATGCTGATAATGAATCGGAGAAGCAGGGCAGGCAAGGTTGTAAATTTCGTCAATTTCCAGATAGAGCGGAAAAGTTACATCATGACGGATTATTTCAAAATTCGGATTGCCAAGCAAATGGGTAACGTTTGATTTCGTACCTGTAAAAAAATTATCCACACAAATAACATCGCATCCTTCACCTAAAAGACGTTCACAAAGGTGCGCCCCCAGAAATCCTGCTCCGCCTGTAACCAAAACCCTTTTGAGTAAGTGCATTTTCAAGCTCCTGAATATTCAATTCTCTTCAAGCATATATCGCTTAGTCAGTGCTATATAAATCAACTATCTGCTGAAAGCTACCCGCCCATTAATTCATAAATATTTACTATAAAGCTGTTTTTTTAAAATAGACAATCTTTCAAGTAGACTATACTTTAATGCCGCTAAAAGCAGCCCGAAAAAGCTCTTACACATTTCGGCAACATAAGGGGAAGTGACATGTCTAAAGTATATTTTTGGAATTTACGCACCACACGTAAATCTCCACACGCCTTGAGAATGAAAAAACTGCTCAAGCAGTCCGGATTGAATGCTATTATTGATCCGGGTAACCTTGTGGCCCTTAAAGTACATTTCGGGGAAAGCGGCAATACCGGGTATCTGAATGCCCTCAACCTGCGCCCCATAGTAGATTTCCTGAAAAAAGCAGGTGCCAAACCCTTCTTTACCGACACCAGCACCCTTTATGTAGGTGACCGCGGGGAATCCGTTTCCCATGGATTACTCGCAGCTAGGCATGGCTACGATCCCAATATTGTAGGTGCTCCGGTTATGTTTGCTGACGGACTACGCGGGGAATATGAAACAACTATCCCTTACGACGGAAAGCACATTTCTGAAGCCCACGTGGGTGGCATGTTCATGGAAACAGACATGATGGTTACCCTCAACCATGTAAAAGGGCATGGTTTGGCCGGATACGGTGGAGCCATCAAAAATATCGGCATGGGCTGCGCTTCCAAAAAAGGAAAAATGCATATCCATGTTTCCACTGAGCCGCATCTGCATCCTGAAAAATGTACCGGATGCGGGGTCTGCATCACCGAATGTGCAGCTAAAGCACTGGATCTTGACGATGACGGTAAGATCATAATGGGCGGAAAATGCACCGGATGCGGACGCTGTTTCCTTTCCTGCCGTTACGGGGCCATCTCCATCGACTGGAAAAGCGATGTGGATATCTTCACCAAACGGCTCATTGAATACAACAAAGCTATTCTGGATCGACTCAAGCGCCCAGCCATGCATATCAACTTTCTTATGAACATCACCCCGGACTGTGATTGCCACGGCTACAGCGATGCGCCCATCTGTCCCGATCTTGGGGTCATGATCTCATCCGACCCTGTTGCTATTGATCAGGCCTCGCTGGATATGATCAACTCCGCGCCGCCGCTGTATCCCAGCAGATTGCCGGATGGACTCAGTCAGGGTGATGACAAGTTCAAAGCACTCACCCCGGACACACCGGACTCTTTCGGCCTGAAGTATGCCGAAGAAATCGGCTTAGGATCTCGGAACTACAAGCTGGTTACTATTTAGCTTAAAAAATATGTTCAAAACATCGGGCGCAGTATCTTTAACGATACTGCGCCCTTTTGTTTTGAACATATTATGACTGCAAATTGTTTATAACTAATCTTTACTTTCCAAGCACTTGTACGTGTTTAGCACAAATTGCAACTACAAAATTAAGATCAACATATATCAATTGTTTTACTGACATTCACCATGCAGCTTCAGCAACGAACATAACTTGAATTCTTTTTCGATTTCAATCCCTTTTGAATGACGTCCTCTCCACGTTTTGAACAATTTTTAGCTATGAATTGTTTACAACTAACCCTTCTTTTTCAAGCATTTGCATAAGTTCTGCACAATTTGCAGCTACGAAATCAGGTTCGGCTTTTGTTAACTCTTCTACTGACATGCGCCCTGTAGCTACTCCGGCGGTCATGGCCCCGGCTCTTTTACCTGTTTCAATATCCATGGGATGGTCACCGACCATGAGTGCATTTGAAGCATCAACCCCTATTTTTTCCAAAGCCTTGAACAGATGCTCCGGATGCGGTTTGACGTTTCGAACATCTTCACGGGAAAGGAAACAACCGGAAATATCATCAATTTCAGGAACAAGTTCCCGCACAGCTGAGGCGGTATTGCGGGTAATGATTCCGGTTTTGATACCGGAATTGCGTAGACTGGATAAAATCTCACAGGTGAACGGAAAAAGCTTTCCGTTACGGGCTGCTTCCACTTCCATGGTGATAATCAGAAAACGGCAGCGGGTATGAAATTCCTTGCCAAGATCCGGGTCATCTTCAGCAAGGCAATCGGCTATGAAATCCACCCATTCAAGGGCTGGAGCATCCTTTTTAGGAAGTGGATCAAGAAATGCCCTCCCCAAAGCCTTAAGACGCTTCTTCATCTCATCGAAATCAATGGTTAACTCGGCCAGTGTGCCGTCAAAATCAAAAATTATTGCTTCTATTTTTTTCATATTCCGATAAGTTTTGTACGGTCTTGCTTGCCCAAGTTGTCTTGAACCGATATGAAATCATAACTTAATCAAGCAGATATTCCGGTTGTGAACAGTTTTTCAGGAGTCAATGTGTCCGGTAAATTTGATGTAATTATTGCAGGGGGAGGCCCTACCGGCTCTACAGCCGCCTGTATCCTTGCTGGTAAAGGTTTTAAAGTAGCTTTAATCGATAAATCCGAGTTTCCCAGAAAAAAACTCTGTGGTGGACTCTTAACCTATAAGGCCACAGAAGTAATAAACAAAGTATTCGATTGTGATATTGATTGCCTCAACGAAAAAGGCATCATCAACTTTGAGTCAGCTGAATATTCCATCAATTACCGAAACCACAATATCCGCGATGCAGAATCATCCATCCCATTCCGCTTTGTGGACCGGGTGGATTTTGATTACTTCCTTCTACAAAAAGCCGCAAATGCCGGAGCGCACATTTTTACCGGCGAAGAAATTAAATCCTGCAATTATCAGGACGCGGAAGTAAAAACCGCATCAAACCGAATTTTCAAGGGAAAATACTTGATCGGCGCAGACGGGGTACATTCCACCATCCGCCGCTCTGTGCCATACGATAAGAAAAAATGGCGCGATGATATGGCCTCGACCATTGAAATCATTTTTGACGAAAAAGATTTCCCGCGCAAAGTAACCAAGCCTGAACTTTATATCGGACATCTCAGGGCCGGGTACATCTGGGTATTCCCCGCCAAAAGAAAAGTTGTCACCGGAATCGGCGCACTCAAACGATGCACCACTGATTTCAAGAAAACCTACATGGACTTCCTACGCACGCAGGGTATCTCTGATCCTGAATCACTGCACATGCAGGGCTACCCGCTGCCCTACGGAAATTTCATGGAGAATCCCTGTTTCGGGCGTACACTTCTTGCCGGGGATGCCGCCGGACTGGTTGAACCGCTCTTCGGTGAAGGTATATTCTACGCCATCCAGACCGGACGATACGCTGCGGAATCAATAGCCCGAGGCATTACTGAAAACAAGGCACCTGAAAAATTCTACCTTGAACGTCTGGAAAAGTACGTCTTCCCGGAACTGCGCTACTCCAATCGCTTACGCTGGACTCTGTTCTATTCCCAGCCGCTCTTAAAGCATATGTCATTCAAGATGATGTTCAAATCCATGCCAAGAATATTGGCCGATATGGTCCACGGTGTGAGGTCGTATAAATTTCTATTGAAGAAGAAATGGGATTAATGCCTCCGGCGTATATGGTCCCGCCCAGAAGTCAAGCTTGGATTGATTAAGAGGTGGATGCAAACGTATATTCGGCATCTATGTGCCCTGATGGTGCATCCGCACTCCTGCTCCTCATCGGCTCAACGGCTTTTTAAGCCACCGCCGGAGTCAGGTTTTTCAGGAGTTGGTCCAACCTGTTTGTCATCAAGCCTTGCTTGGCATCTGCTAGGGAAAACTGTCTAATTAAAGGCGTGCAGCATTTT